>JAFXJE010000029.1 GCA_017532485.1 Peptococcaceae bacterium
AGGTAATGACCCTGACTTAATTTTAAAATGCAACTTGCCGCAATGGCAAATGGCTGCTGATTGGCAGAGCAGAACTATGCACCATATGATTGAAAAACATGGTGTAGAAGTAATTTTCTCTCATATGCACAATATTGACTTGCAAAGCCATAACTACATCAAATATATGAAAGAACGTTCTACATCTAAGATTACAGAAGCTCAAGCTGTAGCATATGCAGAAGCCACTTATAAAGTAACAGACGATTATATCGGTTCTTTCTTACACTTAATTGACGAAGGCTGGACAATTTTATTATTCTCTGATCATGCATTAATTTGTCCAGAACATGAAACTCATGTTATTGGTGAAAACTGCGGTGTCTGCGTTGACCCATTCCGCAGCATGGGCTATACAGTAATGAAGAAAGACGAAAATGGCAATGATTTACCAGAAGTAGATTGGAGTAAAACAAAAGCAATTCAAACTCGCAGTAACAGTATCTACATCAACTTAAAAGGCAGAGAGCCACATGGTATTGTAGACCCTGCTGACAAGTATGAATTAGAAGAACAAATTATTACTGATTTGTATGCTTGGAAAGATGAAAAATCAGGTCACCGTATTGTATCTCTGGCATTGCATAACAAAGATGCAGTTTTATTAGGTTTAGGCGGTCCTACCGGTGCTGATATCGTCTTCTTCGTTCATGATGACTATTGCTATGACCATGGTAATGGTTTATCTACAGCTTGTGGTTACAATGATACCTCTTTAAGCCCAATCTTTGTGGCAGCTGGTCCTGGTGTAAAACAAAACTTCCGTACAGATCGTTATATTCGTGAAGTAGACGTTGCTCCTACAGCAGCAGTACTTTTGGGTGTAGATATTCCTGCAGAATGTGAAGGCGCGCCTGCATATCAAATTTTAAGTGAAAATATGTAAACTATAATTATGCAATAGAATATATGTAAGTTAAAAGGTGTCGGCGTTATTAACATTAGCCGACACCTTTTGGTTTAACCAGATAAATGAATAGTTATCTATATGGATATTCAGAAAGTAAATAGGACAAGTTAAAGGAATAGCAGTGATTATTGCGAATATATGATGATATAGACGAATAATACGGAAGGTGGTAAAAACATGAAAAATCCATTAGATTTAACAGGAAAAGTTGCAGTTGTAACAGGGGGAACTAGAGGAATTGGCTTTGAAGTTGTCAGAAAGTATTTGCAGAATGGTGCGAAAGTCGTTTTATTTGGTTCGCGTCAAGAATCAGTAGATAAGGCGTTGGCTAAGTTGAAAGCAGAAAATGAAACTTGGGAAGTAGATGGATTATATCCTGATTTGACAAATGCACAAGAAGTTGAAAAAGCAATTCTTTCCGTAAAGGAAAAATTTGGGCGATTAGACATTTTAGTTAATAATGCTGGAATTTCACAAAATACGCCACTTTATCAATATACCATAGAAGAATTTGACCAAATTATTGATTTGAATGTAAAAGCTGTATTTTATGCAATTTTACCAGCTGCTAAAATTATGAAAGAGCAGGGTGGAGGTTGTATTATTAATACTAGTTCTATGGTAAGTATTTCAGGTCAACCGGCAGGTGTAGGTTATCCTGCTAGTAAATTTGCTGTCAATGGTATCACAATATCTTTAGCTAGAGAATTAGGTAAAGACCATATTCGTGTAAATGCTGTTGCACCAGGGGTAACTAAAACAGATATGGTAGCATCTTTACCAGAAGAAATGGTAGCACGAATTTCAGCTCAGATACCTTATGGCAGACCTGGAGAACCAGCAGAAGTTGCCGATGCTTTTTTATTCTTAGCTAGTGATTTAGCTAGTTATGTAACTGGTGAAATTTTATCAGTAGATGGTGCAGCAAAAAGTTAATATTTTTACGGATAGTAAAATAGAGGTGGAAAAAGACTGTGAAAAACCAACTTGTTATTGGTGGAAAGTATCGCCATTATAAAGATAAAGAGTATCGGGTATTACATCTTGCTACCCATAGTGAAACAGGGGAGCAGCTCGTTATTTATCAAGCGCTTTATGGTGAAATGGGTATTTGGGCGAGACCACTGGATATGTTTTTAGAAACTGTTGAGGTCAATGGCGAAACAGTATTTAGATTTAGTTATATTGAAGAATAAAAAAACTTCCCCTGAATTTTATAATTTAGGGGAAGTTTTTTTATTCTGAAGGGAGTAAATTAACAGATTTACTTAATTTTTGCATATATTGGGCGGCAAATTGAATAACAGCTTTATCAGCATCGGTTAAAGTTAAAGCATCGCTGTAGATAACATAAATTGGAACATCATATTGCAGCTCAAAAGAACGGAGAACAACATCTGGATACAGTTTTTCAATACCTGAACGAATATAGGTAGGTACAAAGCAGATAGAATTATTATGAATGACACTATCTAAATGTTGATGGATATTGGAGGAAACAAATAAGATATCAACATTTTTAAAAAGTGTGTAATCTACCCTTTGGGGATAAATGGTAAACTTTTGTGCATCAATATCTTCTTTAGTTAAAATAGGTTTAGACGCTAATGGTGAATTTTTATTAACACAGAAAGAGACACTGGTTTCACCGATATAATAAGATTTCAAGCCCTTGTTTTGTTGAAGTAAGGATTGAATTTGTTCTCCGTGTTCGACAATAACATGCAGTATAGGTGGGTTGCATAAAGTTTCTGCAGAAGGAAATCCATAATCCTCATAATAGCGAATATTAATCCCTGGGTGAAGAGTATCGAATTCTTGAATAAAATCATTTAAAAATAAAGAAAAGAAAAATGGAAAGGCAATCTGACAATTACCTTGCAGATTGTCTTTTTGTTCTAAAACAGGAAGTGCATCCAAATAGAAAAAACTCTGCATTTCGCGATAATCGTTAACAATTTTTTCTGCATAAGTAGAAAAAAACATGCCTTTTTCTGTAAGCTCTATTCCGGTAGGAGTTCTAGTAAATAATTTTATATGAAATTCATCTTCAATGCTGGAAATAATTCGACTCAAATGCTGCTGAGAAATAAATAACTTTTGTGCAGCTTTATTAATGGATTTTGTGTTTTTGACAACAAGAAAATAGTAAAGATGTTTAATTTTCAAAATAGACACCTCCAAACTTATACTTATTATAACATTTTTATATATGTTGTTGAGTTCAATTTGATAAAACAGCTACACTAATTTACTGTACCTTATGTATAAATAGGAGTTGGACATAAGAAGGTATCCATGGTAGATTATGTACTGTAAAGTACAAGGTAATTAATTAAATCTATTTTATTACAGCTAATTTTAACTATATTATCTATTATACTTAAGGAGGAAACAAAAAAATGGGAAAATTAACTTCTAAAATTTTTGTGTGCGGTGTTGACGCGATGGACCCAAGATTAACACGTAAATATGTTGATATGGGTTTAATGCCAAACACAAAAAAAATGCTGGAAAAAGGTGCTGCTCGTGAGGACTTAGTAATGTTAGGCTGCATGCCAACAGTTACACCACCACAATGGACAACAATGGCTTGTGGTTGTACACCACAAGTTCATGGAATTACATCTTTCTATCGCTTAGGTGGCGACTTAGATATGATTAACATGAACTTAGACTCCCGTATGTGTAAAGCAGAACAAATTTGGAATGTAACAGCTGAAGCTGGTTACAACACATTAGTATGGCATTGGCCTGGTTCCGCTTGGCCACCATCTTCTGACAGTCCAAACTTAACTGTAGTAGACGGTAGTTCTCCAGGTAGCGTTAACATGAGTACAGCTCAAGTTGACGGTGAATATTTATTTATTGCCAGCGTTGATAACGAACGTGTAGCTTTCCGTTCTGGTGAAGCAAACGGTAGTAAAGTTCCTTGCGTTATCACTGGTTTAGATGAACAAGCTGACGATATTAGCAGCGGTTCTTCTTGGGGTGCTAAATATGATCCAGAAGCTATTGCAAAAAGCCCTGGTTTCAGACAATACATCATTGACCCACATGTAAATGGTCAAGGTGGTTATATCGACTTCCCAATCGACGTAGCATATTCTCCAATTAAAGATGCTGATGATAAATGGGTAGAAGCTCCAGCAGGTGCTAAAGAATTTACAATGTTATTATCTGGTGGTTTAATCCGTCGTCCAGCATTGATTTTACAAAACGAAGAAGGCAAATATGACCGCGTAGCAATCTACAAAAATAAAAAATCTGTAGAACCATTAGTAGTAATTAAAAATGGTGAATACGTACGCGACTACATTGATGAAGCAATCAAACATGATAACCCAATTCAAGCAAACCGTGACATGCGTGTATTAGAGTTAAAAGAAGACGGTACTTTCTTGAGAATGTGGATTTCTGCTTCTATGGATATCAGCATGCATATGATGTGGCATCCACAAAGCTTATATCAAGAAATTTTAGATAACATTGGTTTCCCACCTCCAACATCTACATTAGGCGGCGGTAATAAAGAATTATTATTAAACTGCACTAATGCTTGCTGGGAACACACAATGGAATGGCAAAGTGCTTGCTTACTTTACATGATGGAACAAAAAGGTGCAGAAGTTGTATTATCTCACTTCCATGCTCCTGACTTACAAAAACACATGTTCATTCGCTTCATGGAAAAAGGTCATTTAGAAACAACTAAAGAAGACTATGAAGAAATCATGCAAGCAGTATATACACAAGTTGACCGTTATTTAGGTAAATTCGTACACTTATTAGACGAAGGCTGGACAATCATGGTAGTATCTGACCATGCTCAAGTTTGTCCAACACATGGTATCCGTGGTTTAGGTGACATGGGTATGAACTGTCAATTAATGGAAGAATTAGGCTTCTTAAAACTGAAAACAGACGAAAACGGCAACAAATTGAAAGAAGTAGACTGGGCAAATACAAAAGCTGTTGCTAACCGTGAAATGCATATTTACTTGAACTTAAAAGGCAGAACAGAACACGGTATTGTAGATCCAGAAGACCAATATCAATTAGAAGAAGAAATTATGACTGCATTATATGGTCATAAAGACCCTATCACAGGTCAAAGAATTGTTTCCTTCGCATTACGTCGTAAAGATGCTGTTTTAGTTGGTTTAGGTGCTGAATATCCAACTTGCGGTGACATCATTTACTGTATGGCTGAAGGTTATGAACATGACCATGATGACAGCTTACCAACATCTTTAGGTGAATGTGATACATCTGTATCTCCAATCTTCTTTGCTGCTGGTGAAGGCTTGAAACACAACTTCTATACTGAACGTATGATTCGTCAACAAGACGTTGCACCTACAATGGCTTCAATGTTAGGTGTAAGAATGCCTGCACAATGCGAAGGTGCGCCAGTATATCAAATTTTGGCTGAATAATTTTACAAACGATAAGTTTGTTGGCTGAACAAAAATAAAATAAGGTATCTGCGGTTTGTTATAAAACGGCAGATACCTTGTTTTACATATTTTTAGGGATGAAATATAAATACATATTTTGTGATCAGGGAAAGGCGGGCTAAGACAATGAGCAATGGCGAGCCGGGATTTGTTGCAGCAGATGAGATTTGTGTGCTGCGCGATGTACAAATTGCACAAGAAATTAGAAGTTTAGCAGCTTTAGGTGTTTTTCCCAAGGGTATTCTTGTTTATGGGCTTGTATATTATCAAAACGCTAAACGCCAATATATGATTAGTTCTGACCCGGCAAAACTGATTACTTTTCTCAATGACGCAGAGAATTTTAAATTGTTTCCGACACCAATAGAAAGTTATTCGGAACGCTTAATTATTCCTGAAGGCGAAGAGGAAGATATTACTAATAGTGTTAAATTAAAACTTGCTCCAAATTGCAGGAAAAATATCCTGAAGAGGTTTTTGTCTTATTAGAAAAGTTGAAAGATAATTCTGATAATGGTCTGATGGAAGAAGCTTTGCTGCAATATCGAGAAGATTTAGAAAGTATTTTCGATATAGATAAAATTAAGGCTTTTCGTGATTTATGTACGAGGGCATATTGGCGAAAAAATTTGTCGGAGCTTGTTTATTATCAATTAATGGAATGGTGTAATAAGCGCTTGGCTCAATTGGCTGATTATGTGCCGCCGATGGGCAGTAAACAGAAAATATTTTATGGTTTTGCTGTTTTGGAAGAACAAAAAATTCAGCGTTGTGTAATAAATGCTAATTTGAGTTGTATATATGAAGAAAGAGACAAGTTGGAGCAGCAAGGTTTGTATGTGACAGCTTGGCATGAGAGATTATTTACGGTAGAACGCCAAGAAAGCTTGCGTAGTGTCAATCAAGCAATGACAGAATTTTTGCAGCAAATTTATGATGCTGACATGATTGCTTTGATTGAGAAGATGGAGCAATTGCCTGGTGCTGTTGATCAAAAAAAATTAGAAGAAACTTTACTTCAGCTTTCAGAATATGGGCCAGCAGCCAAACAGTTAGGTCAATATTATGGGCAAAAGTGGGGGGCAAGTCAAAATATTTGAGGAAAGGTGGACGAAGCAGATGCAGGAAAAAGCTGAAAAACGAGTAGAGATGCTGAAAAAACGTGTAAAAAGATGTGTTTGCAAATCTTGTGGCGGCAAGCTTAGTCTTCGTCAACTTGACTATAATGAATTTGAAGATGCGCGGATTGAAATTTTTTGTGACAATTGCGACCGTCTTGAATTTGGGATTGAGCCAGAGATTTATACAAGTGCTCAATATTATGTAGATGAATTTAGAGTGAATATGTATCCTGATATGGGAAATAACCAACTAACTCGTAGAATGAGTATTGCTAGTATTTCTGATATCATGAGTTGGGCTTTGCAAAACATGGGTTATTTAACAAAAGAAGGTTTTAGCGTACCACCTGATATGGAAGGAAAAATACTGCGTGAATGCATTGTATTAGATGACCAAATGGTGGATGAGCTGGAACAGGAGCTGAGCCCATGATGCAAGAGGTTTACGAAGTACCTTATGTGATAGAAGCCCAAAATTTAGGTTATCAGGTTGGACAGCAAAAGTTGCTTAATGGGATAAATTTGCGTGTCAAAAAAGGTGAGCACTGGCTGATTTATGGCATGAATGGCTGTGGGAAAACCACTTTATTAAGTATTTTAGCTGGTTTTAGACAACAGACACAAGGTGAGCTAAAAGTATTTGGTGATGAATTTACAGCTGATAATGTGTTAGAAAAACGCCAAAAAATTGGTTGGATAAGCAGTTCGTTTTTTGATACCAAATATCGCCACGAACGAGTGAGAGATATAGTTTTGTCCGGTAAATTTGGTACTTATGGCATTGATTGGGATATTAGCAGTAAAGATGAAAACAGAGTAAAGGATTTGTTGACAGCGTTGGGGTTGGAAGACAAACAACATCTCAGTTATGATCGTCTTTCTAAAGGACAGCGGCAGAATGTATTGATTGCTAGAGCTTTCATGGGACAGCCAGAGATTTTACTGTTGGATGAGCCTTATTCTGGGTTGGATGTGCTGGCAAAAGCTAGATTTATGGAATTACTGGAAAAATTGATGCAAAATAAGGATTTAACAGTGCTTTTTGTTAGTCATGAAATCAACGACGTTAGTAAAGCATTTGATAATACATTGATGTTACGCAATGGTCGTTGTTTTGCTCAAGGTAAGACAGAAGATTTATTCCAAACAGCAAATCTTTCTGCTTTCTTTCAACAAAGTGTGGAGGTAGGTACTAAAGAGGAAACTTTGATTAAGCCTACAGATGAAAGAAAGCAATTAAAAATGGATTTGTTTTTATAAGGATATAAAATGTTGCTATAATGTGAAAATATATAAGTGTACAGGCTGGTACTGATGCAGAGAGGATAGCTGTTGTCGGAATATTCGCATGACTTGTATGTTTCCATGCAGTATAGGATACATTTTTTATTATATTATTAATTTTAAAAGGAGTGCAATTATCACTATGGAACAGAAAAAAGTAAGTATTGTTCACTACATTATTACTGCAGTGATCGCTTTCGGTTTCGGCTTATTACCACCATTCGGTGCTATGACTGAATATGGTATGGGTCTGTTAGGTACCTTTATCGGTGCTGTTTACGGCTGGTCCACAATCGGTATGATTTGGCCAAGCTTTATCGCTTTAACAGCTATGGGTTATTACATGGGTATGGCTAAAATGTTAGCTGCTAGTATCGGTAACCCTGTAGTTGCTGGTTTGTTAATCATCTTCCCAATGTTTGCTGTATTAAGCGAATTACATGTTACAGAATGGTTAGCAAACAAATTTATCACTAATAAATTATCCTTAGGTCGTCCTTGGGTAGCTATCGGTATGATTTTCTTGGGTGCTTATTTTACATCCTTCATTAACTCTATCCTCGTTATCATCATTTTCGGTACATTCGTATGCACATTGTGCAAAAACTTAAACATCGCTCCATACAGCAAATTTGCTACATCCATGATGATTGGTGTTGCTTATGCTGTAATGTTGGGTCAAATTGCTGTACCTATGATTGGTACTGGTTTAACATTTAGCTTGGCTTTCCAAGGTATGTTCCAAACAGCTATGCCATACGCTAAATTTATGGCATTTATGTACCCAGCTGGTATTTGCTTATTGTTAATTTACTTAGCAGTTATGAAATTCGTTCTGCGTGTAGATGTTTCTCCATTGAAAAACTTAACTATTGAAATGTTAGGCGAAGATACAGGCAAATTAAACAGCGACCAGAAAAAAGCTGCTGGTTTCTTCTTACTTTTCACTGTAGTTATCATGGCTAGCTCTTTAGTACCAGCTCAAAGCGCTGTAGGCGTATTCTTGAATAAATTCGGCTTCTTTGGTATCGGTGCAATCATTGCTGCTATTATGATGTTAGTGCCAATGTCCGATGGCAGACCTTGCTTAGACTATGTAAAATCTGCTACTCACATTGCATGGGACCCATTCTGGTTAACAGCTTACATCATGGTAGTATCCACTTACTTAACAGGTGCAGACACAGGTTTAAGTGCTACAATCGCAATGGTATTACAAAACTTCACATCCATGAGTCCATGGGTATTCATCATTGGCGTATTAGTATTTGCTGCTGTTATCACTAACGTTGCAAATAACTTAATCTTAACAATCGTAATCATGCCATTATTATTCCAATTTGCTGGTATGGTAGGTATGAATGGTACAGGTTTAGTATTAGTATTGTTCTTAACAACACAATTAGCATTGGCAACACCTGGTGCATCTCCAATCACAGCGATTGCGATGTCCAATGTAACTCATGTAAAAGTAATGGATATGATGAAAATGTCCTTCATCGTTATTCCAATTATGTTGTTCTTCAGTATCGTAATTGGTATGGCTTGGTCTTCCGTAATTTTCTAATTATAAGTTGATTATTGGAATTAAGATTTCAAATACGATAAATATGCTATCCTCAAAAAACACCCTGTTCGCAGTAATGCGACAGGGTGTTTTTTGCTGTAGGCAATTAGAATCAAAGATAGTTGTCTACTTTTATTCCTTATTTTTAGCCACCTAAGTAAGCTTTTCTTACAGCATCATCTTCTAACAAGTCACGAGCTGGAGCAGAAAGAACAATTCTGCCAGTTTCCAATACATAGCCACGGTCAGCAATAGAAAGAGCCATTTGGGCATTTTGTTCTACGAGTAAAATAGTAGTGCCTTGTTTGTGCAATTCCTTGATAATATCAAAGATTTGTTCAATCAAGATAGGAGCAAGACCCATGGATGGTTCGTCGAGCATGAGAAGGGTAGGTTTACTCATCATGGCACGACCCATAGCTAACATTTGTTGTTCACCACCGGAAAGAGTACCTGCAGTTTGGCGACGACGTTCTTTCAGACGGGGGAACAAATCATAAATATGTTCCAAGCTAGGAGCAATTTCGCTGCTTTTACGAGTGTAAGCTCCCATTTCCAAGTTTTCTTCTACAGTCATTTGAGCAAAGACATGACGACCTTCTGGAACATGAGCTAGACCGTTTTTAACGATAGCATTAGGTACCATGTGGTGAATGTCTTGGTCCATAAATTTAATTGAACCTGTTTTACTGCGTAATAAACCAGAGAGGGTTTTTAGAATAGTTGACTTACCAGCACCGTTAGCACCGATTAAGGTTACAATTTCACCTTGTTTGATATCGAAAGAGATATCTTTGATGGCATGAATATTACCATAATAAACATTAAGATTATCAACTTGTAACATTGTGCTTTAACCCTCCTTTTTACCTAAGTAAGCTTCGATAACAGCTGGATTGGAAGTAATTTCAGCTGGAGTACCTTTAGCAATAATTTTACCATAACTTAATACGGCAATACCTTCGCAAATACCCATAACTAAGTTCATATCATGTTCGATTAACATAATGGCGATTTGGAAAGTATCACGAATTTTACGGATGTTTTCCATCAATTCAGCAGTTTCGGATGGATTCATCCCAGCTGCTGGTTCGTCTAAAAGCAACAATTTAGGATTAGTTGCTAAAGCACGTACAATTTCCAAACGGCGTTGAGCACCGTAAGGTAAACTGCCAGCTTCGGCATTTGCTAAATCTTGCATATCAAAAATAGAGAGTAAGTCTAAAGCTTTTGTTTTGGCAGCTTTTTCAGCTTTCCAGTAACTAGGTGTTCTCAATAAAGCTTTAGGAATAGAACAGTTAATGTCATTGTGTAAGCCGATTAAAACATTATCCAATACAGTTAAATTTTTAAATAGACGAATATTTTGGAAAGTACGGGCAATACCTGCTTGATTAGCTTTTACTGTATTAAAACCAGAAGTATCCATACCATCAAGAAGAATAGTACCACGTGTTGGTTGATATACTTTAGTCAATAAGTTAAATACTGTAGTTTTACCAGCACCGTTAGGACCAATCAGACCACAAATTTCTGTACGACCGATAGCGATATTAAAATCATCAACAGCAGTCAGACCACCGAAATCAATACCTAAATGGTGAGCTTCCAAAATAGGTGATTTATGATAATCACGTTCAGGTACGATAGAGTAACTTTGTTTTACTGGCACCATTTTAGACATTGACTTCATCTCCTTTCTTTTTCTTCCACGGGAAGTCACGATTTAAAATTCGTTCTAAGATACGGCTTAAGGAGAAGTCGTACATCCCCATTAAACCAGACGGTTTGAAAATCATAACTATGATTAATAACAAAGAGTAAATAATCATACGATAAGTATTAAAGCTTTGCAGCAATAATGGCAGAGCTGTTAATACAGTAGCTGCGATGACAGAACCAATCATTGATCCCATACCACCGAGAACAACCATAACCAAAATATTGATAGAAGCCATAAAGTCAAAACTTTTTGGTACTAATAAGCCTTGGAAACCAGCATAAAGACCACCAGCAATACCTGCAAAGAAAGCAGAGAAAGCAAAAGCCATTACTTTATAGTAGGTTGTGTTAATACCACAAGATTCAGCAGCGATTTCATTTTCACGAATAGAAAGGATAGCACGACCATGACGAGATTTCATCATCATATGAATTGCAACAATAGTGAAAACGACGCATAAATAAACAACGATAAAGTTAGAATGTTTTGGAATACCTAACAAACCTGGAGTACCACCAGTGATGCTTGGCAAATTAATGATAGCAACACGAATGATTTCCCCGAAACCTAAAGTGATAATCGCTAAATAGTCACCTTTTAAGCGCAAGGCAGGGATACCGATTAAGACACCAAAGATAGCAGCTACGATACCAGCAACAACTAAGCCTAAAAAGATACTGATTGGAGTAGGCAGAGCAGATGCCAAAGAAGATTTCCAAAAGATACCACAGGAATAAGCACCTACAGCCATAAAACCTGCGTGACCTAAAGGTAATTGTCCCAAATAACCAGTAGCCACATTTAAAGATACAGCCAAAATGATATAAATACCAATTTGTAAAATTAAAGAAGTTTGAGCACGATTAGTAAAACCGGAGCTAGTCAGAACATAGCCCATAATTAAGAAAAGAACAATGAGGGTAGTGTTAATTCCGTAACGTACAGGCATTGAAATATGCTTTTGATTTTCCAAAATGCTCACCTCCTAAACTTTTTCCATCATACTGCGACCAAAGAAGCCGGTAGGACGGAAAGTTAAAACAATGATTAAAATAGCGAATACAACACCATCAGTCCAAGCGGATAAGCCTACAGCAGTAACCAGAACTTCAGCTAAACCGATAGCTAAACCACCGACCATAGCACCAGGGATAGAACCGATACCACCTAATACAGCTGCAACGAAGGCTTTTAAGCCAAGTAAGGAACCCATAGTAGGACTTACTAATGGATAGCGGCAGCAGTAGAGGATAGCACCGATACCTGCTAAAGCAGCACCAACTGCGAAAGTAAAGGATACAACATGGTTTACATTGATACCCATTAATTGAGCAGCGCCTAAATCTTCAGAAACGGCACGCATTGCTTTACCCATTTTTGTTTTTTGTACTAAGAAAGTTAAAACAAGCATGGAAATAATAGTTACGATAATAGTCACAATAGCAGTAATACTAATTTGAATACCACCGAAAGACAAGTTTTGAGCATTAATAATGCTGGAACTTGGGAAAGAACGAGCACCAGCTCCAAATAATAATTGAGCAACATTTTGTAATAACATGGAAACGCCGATAGCAGTAATTAATAAAGAAATACGAGGAGCAGAACGCAGAGGTTTGTAAGCTGCCTTTTCAATAAGCATTGCTAACAACATACAACCAACGATAGCCATAACTACTGCTAATGCTGGGTGTACTCCGGAAGCGATAGAAAATAAAGCAATATAACCACCAATCATGATAATATCGCCATGAGCAAAGTTTAACAGCATAATAATACCATAAACCATGCTATAACCTAAAGCAACTAAAGCATAAATCGAACCCAGCTGCAAGCCGTTTAACAGTTGAGAAATAAAAAGCATGAAGGACACCCTTTCTGTTATAGAATATGTAAATAAATAAAAAATTTGTTATAGTATAACAAAGTCTCAAAAAACAGCCGTTATCTATAAGGTCTCTGTTGAGTCGCCATAGATAACGGCTGAAATAAACAGAAGAAAGGGCGGCAGCAAGTGCCGCCCTATAATACAGTCCAGATTAGTATTTACCCCAGAAAGTAGCTTCGCCATTTTCAACTTTGATGATAACAGCAGTTTTTTCAGGGTTGTTGTATTCGTCATAAGTTACATGACCTGTGATGCAATCCATATCTGTAGCATCCATAGCATCAATAACAGCTTGTTTATATTCATCAGAACCAGCTGTTAAACCAGCAGCTTCAGCTTTTTCAACAGCAGCTAATAAAATCATAGCAGCATCATAACCTTGAGCAGCAAACATATTTGGTTCGGATTCATATTTTGCTTGATAGTTAGCTAAGAAAGTCTGAACAGCTTCTGTAGTATCTTGGCTGGAGTAACCAGAGCAGTAGTAAGCACCTTCTAATAAAGCAGTGTCAGAAACTACACTTAAAACAGCATCCCAACCGTCGCCACCTAACATAGTAGCAGTAACACCAGCATCTTTAGCTTGTTGAGCAACTAAAGCGATTACTTGGTAGTAGTCAGGGCAGAATAAAGCATCTGGAGATTTTGCAGCAATGTTTGTTAATTGACCTTGGAAGTCAACAGCACCGTCAGAGTAACCTTCGCTAGCAACAACTTCCATACCTAATTCACCAGCTTTAGCGATGAA
>JAFXJE010000030.1 GCA_017532485.1 Peptococcaceae bacterium
TGGGTTGCTGCCTCTTCAAAAGGCTAGGGGTAAAATCTGCGCTTCTGCTGTTTCTGCCTTCCCGCCCTGCATTCCTGTTTTGCTGCCGGGAGAAATCATTACGAGTGAAAGCATAGCATATATAAATGAACTAAAAAGAAATCATGCCACCATAACCGGCATGACTGATAACATGGTTTCAGTTGTTTTTTAAATGGCTAATTGTTAATAATAAGTAAGGGGCTGTCTTTTAAACATTTTAAATGCATAATAAATGTCAAATTGTAGGGGCGATTCACGAATCGCCTGCGGGTCACTCAAAAATGTCTCCTACAAAAGGACTCGTTATACATTATATTTGTTTATTGAGACAGTCCCTTACTCATATAAAAAAGCATCTGACTTTCGTCAGATGCTTTTAATCTTTGAATTGTCAAATTATGAATTCGCAGCAGAATCTTCAGCAGTTAAAGCAATTAAGCCACTATAAATACTAATTGCACCGGTTTTTTTGTCGAATGACCAGGTAGCTGCCAAATTTTCGCTCACTCTAATTTCGCGAACTTCTAATTCGGGTTTCATGTATTCCTTCATATCTCTCTGCACCCTCCTTAATTCAATTCAAAGGCATCAGTTAAATCAGCCCCATTATCATTAACTGCATAAACAGCTGCCCAATACTGAGAACCAGCAAAGAATTTCTGCTGTTTATCCTCAATCTGGATAACAAATAATCCTTCTCCATTGGAACCTAAAGCCGGCAGTTTAATAATGTTCGTAGCATTCGCTTCATTAGTTATTTGCTCACCATTAGGCAGTGCATCAATGTCCGCTTTAGTTAAGTTATCAAGAGCCTTTTTATTTGTAGCAACGATAATACCGTACTCAGTAGCATTTTCTGCCTTGGCAGCAACGCTTGCAGACTCACCGTCAAACAGAGCAATACCAGCCTCAGAATTTACGCTAGCAACCGGTAAAGCTTCATTGATTTTGTCCGACGTAGGATCGTCCTCTTTGATTGTCTTTGTAGTAAAAACAAAATTAAAATTCGTATTGCCAGTAATATTATAGGAAACACCTTTTCCAACAAAAACATTCTCGCCATTAATAGTGCTTAAAGTTTCACCTGGTGCGGGGGAGAAGTAAAAAGTAATTTTACCAACATTAAACCCAACAGCTGCCTCGTTGTCCTCTTCATCATAGTAGTCATCACCAACATAAGCAATAACCTTAGATTCAGTTGTACCTGTAACAGTCCAAGTGACTTTGTAGCTACCCCATTCAATGCTGCTTGGTTCAGTTGAAGGAGTAGAAGTTGTACCTACCCTAACTTTTGCGCCTTCAATATCAGTTCTCAACGCAGTAAAGGTTGAGGTCGCAGTGCCAGTGCCATCAGCCGTCTGCTGGTCAATCCAGACGGGAGTCTGCTGACCTTCCTTTTCAACTAAGAAAGCAACCTGCTCATCTGCACCAGCTGCAACTGTAGTTTTAACCTCTACTGTACCTGTAGCTGCATCATACGTTGTGACAGAAGCAGTTACGCTATCAGCAAAAGTAACCACGCTCATGCAAAGAAGCATTGAAATTGCCACTACAGCCGACAGTACTCTCAATAATCCTTTTTTCATTCATTACACCTACTTTTCATAATTATTGATAATATTTTTATCAAGATTCTAGAATGATTTTACTACAAATAAAGCCTGTTGTCAATAATAAAAAAGAGAAAAAAAACTAAATTTTCTCATTTTGTCAATTTTAACAAAAGATTCAGTGTTTTCTTTGTGAAAACAGCCAA
>JAFXJE010000031.1 GCA_017532485.1 Peptococcaceae bacterium
AAAGAGCACTGATTTTTTTATTATTTTTCCTGCCACAAAGGTAATTTTACAATAAATCTACTACCTTTTTCTAATTCGCTTTCTACGGTAATTACACCATCGTGAGCTTCGACTAAGGCTTTCGTAATTGCTAAGCCTAAACCACTGCCACCTGTTTCACGGTCTCGCGAACGGTCAGTCCGATAAAAACGTTCAAAAATATAAGGTAAATCCTCGGCAGCCATACCTATCCCAGTATCACTTACTTCCAAAACAAAATTATCTGCATCATGAGTAGCTTTAATCTGTACTAAGCCACCATCAGGCGTATAACGAAAAGCGTTATTAACCAAATTCAAAACGATTTGCTTTAAGCGTTTTGGATCAGCATAACAAGATGGTAAATTTTCTTCCAAGCTTATTTTCAAAGTCATTTGGCGACTTTCTGCCTCTGCCTCCAATAAAAAGAAAAACTCCTCAAAATACTGCTTGAAATCAATTAATGTCTTCTCTATAGGTAAATGACCTGCCTCCAGCTTGCTCATATCCTGCAGCTCATTAACCAAGCCACGCAAACGAATAACTTCATCATAAAGAATAACTGTATCTTCCGTAGTTAATGGTTTATTTTGTTCTAAGCTCAGCTCCAATTTATTGGCTAAAACAGTCAGCGGTGTCCTCAACTCATGGCTGATATCAGCTGTCATTTGTTTTCTCAGCTCAATACCTTTTTCCAACTCCTGTGCCATCGTATTAAAAGAACGGGCTAAATCACCTATTTCATCATTGGAATACACTGGTAAAGGCTCATCAAATTTTCCCTTGGCCATTCTTTTGGTAGCTCTGGTCAAATCTTTCAAAGGTGACGTTATCGTTACCGAAAGCCCTAACGCTATAATCGTAATAAAACAACTGGTAAAGATTGTTCCTTTAATAACTGCAAGAAGCGTTGTCTGCAAAAAGCTTTTCTCCAAACCGATAATAGTTTCGCTGAAGAGTGCTGCTGGATAAAGAATACCAATAGTCTTGCCGTCTAAATATAAGGGATAACCACGCCGATAAAGATGCATCGGTATATGCTCACCAATATAGCTTCTATCATAGTGATAGAGAATTTGCCCAGATAGGTCACTAAGAATAACCCCTGATTGCAGCTCCACCACAAATAAGCGTTCTACCCCCTGCCACTGATAATCATTGCGAACATAATAACTGGCAAAAATTTGCCCCCACTCTTCTAACATGACTTGGTAGGACTCACTGATATATTCATCAAAAGCATTGCTGCTGCTTTCCGTAGCCAAGATAGCAATTAAAGTTCCACTGAAAAATACGACTGCCAACAAAATTATACTAATTCGTCGCCTTAAGTTCATATTGTTCTCCAAATTTATAGCCTAAACCATAAACGGTCAAAATAAAAATTGGTTTTTGTGGATTTGGCTCTACTTTTTTACGCAAATTACTTACATGAGTATCTATAGCCCGTTCATAGCCAGCGTAGCTTTCCCCTAAAGTAGCATTTAAAAGCTGCAAACGGCTGTAAGGTCTACCTACATTTTGCGCTAAGGTAATTAAAATAGCATATTCCGATGGGGTCAATTCCAGCAATTTACCCTCTAAAGTTACAGAACGACGGTCTAAGTCTATTTCTAATGGACCGAAAACTAATTTTTCTTCCTCTGGTTTGCTTGGACCCGATTTAGTTCTTCGCAAAACAGCTTTTATTCTGGCTTTTAATTCTCTTAAACTAAAAGGCTTAGTGATGTAATCATCCGCACCAAGTTCTAAACCCAATAGCTTATCTATCTCTTCATCACGAGCTGTCGCCATGATAATCGGCACATCTGAGGTCTGACGAATATTT
>JAFXJE010000032.1 GCA_017532485.1 Peptococcaceae bacterium
AAGTCTTCAGGGCGGGGATCGTGTCCCCACTGGTGGTAAAGTCCATGAAGCTTGAGGTTAGATCTCGAGCCCGAATCGGTGAAATTCCGATACCAACTGTTAAAGTCAGGATAAAGAGGAGACAAGAAAATCAGGCACCATTATATAGGTAAAGTAAAAACCAAGAGTTTTGAGCTTGGGTTCATTTTTAGTCTTGGCTTATTTAGCCTAATATGCTTGCTTTTAAAAGTAAGCTTAGGCAAATTTGACATATCAAACAGACCAATCCGAAAACTCTTTTTTTAACAACACCTATACATTTTCAAGTCTTCTAAATAAAATTTAGGAGGTGCCCAAATGACAAACTCACTTCGCACACGTAAGCTAGTATTGATTGCTATGCTCGCGGCTATTTCATTCATCTTGATGATTTTCCCACAATTTCCATTATTACCGGGGGCTGATTTTTTAAAGATTGAATTTTCGATTTTACCCATTTTAGTAGGCTTATATCTATTTGATTTACCTGCTGCATTAACGATTCTTGTCATCCGTTCTCTTTTAAAGTTATTACTGAATAATGAGGGCGTTAATACTTGGGTTGGCTTGCCACTTAATATAGTAGCTGTCGGTTCATTTGTTATGGTTTTTGCACTCTTTTTCAAAAGAAACGCATCTACTAAGACCTATGTTGCTGGCAGTATACTTGCAACAATTACGATGACAGTCGCGATGATGTTAGTAAATTTTGTCTACGCTGTTCCCTTATATGCTAAATTTGCCCATTTTGATATTAATCAAATATTTGGCACTTGGCATTATCTACTCGCGATTGTCTTGCCCTTTAACTTGATTCAAGGTGTGATATTTGCGATCAGCTTTGCCATTATCTTTGTGGCACTAAAATCGATTTTAGACAGATTAACCAAAAAAAAATAAAAATGACTTAAACCTCTTGCTATACTAAAAAAACTCTGCTATAATTAAATAGTTGTTGTAAAACAACGTGACCGAAGACAGTTGGTGACGCAAGTCATAATTCCAACCGAGGACATTTATTTATTAGTTAATAATGAATTTTTGTACTCTCTATGTCTATGGTTGGCGTGGAGTTTTTTTACGCCATCAAATAATAGAGGAGGAAAAACAAACAATGAGTGAAGCTACAATCGCTAAAAAAGCTGAGTTAGTTGACGTTGTTGCCCAAAAATTTGCAGATGCTTCTGGTATCGTCGTTGCAGATTCTCGTGGACTTACAGTTGGACAAGACACTGAATTACGTAAACAATTACGTGAAGCAGGTGTTGAATTCAAAGTCATCAAAAACTCAATCTTGCGTCGTGCTGCTGAAAAAGCTGGTTATGCAGACCTTACGGATCAATTCGTAGGACCATCTGCTATCGCCTTTTCAAATGAAGATGCAATTGCACCAGCAAAAATCTTATCAGATTTTGCTAAAACTGCTGACAAACTCGAAGTTAAGGCTGGCGTTATCGAAGGCAAAGTATCTTCTAAAGAAGAAATTGCTGCTATCGCATCACTACCAAGCCGCGAAGGATTGCTTTCTATGCTCCTTTCAGTACTTCAAGCACCAGTTCGCAACGTCGCATATGCTGTCAAAGCAGTTGCCGACAAAGCAGAAGAAGCAGCTTAAGGTTTACCTGGCTATTTCTATACCAAAGGCGAGCAAGTCGCTTAACACTTGCACACTAAATTAAAAATTCTAAGGAGATTCCAACAATGGCATTGAACATTGAAAACATCGTTGCTGAACTTGAAACAGCAACTATTCTTGAACTTTCTGAGCTTGTAAAAGCAATCGAAGAAAAATTTGACGTATCTGCAGCAGCTCCAGTAGCAGCAGCAGGCCCTGCAGCAGCAGCTGAAGAGCAAACTGAATTTGACGTTGAGTTGACTGCAGCTGGCGACAAAAAAGTTGCGACTATCAAAGCAGTTCGCGAAGCTACTGGTCTTGGACTTAAAGAAGCTAAAGATCTTGTTGACAGCGCTCCAGTTGTTATCAAAGAAGGTCTTTCAAAAGCTGATGCTGAAGCTATCGTTGAAGCTATCGGCGCTGCTGGTGGTTCTGCTGGTCTTAAATAATCTTTCGATTATATTAATAAGCATCTTAAAGACAGGGTACGAGCAAACTTCGTGCCTTGTTTTTTTATAGAAAAGATTATGACGCTTTCTGAGTAAAGCTATTGTTGATCCTATAAAGGTCGTCATAATTTAAATACAGAAGAGGATTTATGGAAAAAAAGCTAAAGATTAGTGATTATCTACTGATTGCATCGATGTTATTTGGGCTGTTTTTTGGTGCTGGAAATTTAATTTTTCCACTTCATATGGGACAAGAAGCAGGATCGGCAATTTCTCAAGCCAATATTGGCTTTTTAATTACTGGTATTGGCTTACCTTTCTTAGGGATCATTGCAGTTGGTTTATCCAGAACATCGGGTGTCTTTGAGATGGCATCCCGAATTCATCGTACTTATGCCTATGTCTTCACTATCTTATTATATTTAGTCATCGGCCCATTGTTTGCTTTGCCTCGTCTGGCAACAACTTCTTTTGAAATTGGTTTTTCATCAGTGCTATCAGCTGATGTACAGAAACCCGCCTTGGCAGTATTCTGCATGCTATTTTTCTTTAGTGCCTGGTGGTTTGCCAGAAAACCTTCAAAGATACTAGACTATATCGGAAAATTTTTGAATCCAATATTCTTAATCCTACTTGGCTTTTTATTAGTTATTGCCTTTATTCGACCAATGGGATCTAGTACAGATGCAGCAGTTGGACAAGCTTTTCAAGCTTCACCATTTGTTACAGGATTTACACAAGGTTATAATACCTTAGATGCACTTGCAGCATTAGCATTCGGCATTATTATTGTAACGACAATTAAACAACGTGGCGTAACCAACCCTAAAACGATTGCCATTGATACGATCAAGTCAGGCGTGATCAGCGTCTTGTTAATGGGGATCATCTATACCTGTCTATCTTATCTCGGTGCCATGAGTGTTGCCAAATTCAAAGTTAGTGAAAATGGTGGTATTGCCTTAGCGCAAATTGCCCAATA
>JAFXJE010000033.1 GCA_017532485.1 Peptococcaceae bacterium
GACGAACAAACGCCATAGCCTCTTCAATAGTATCATAAGTAGCAATTGGCAAAACTGGACCAAAAATTTCATCCTGCATTACAGGGCTGTCTACATCGACATTATCCAGCACAGTAAACTCAATTTTTAATTTTTCGCGATCATATTGACCACCTAATACAACATCACCCTGCTCTAAATAGCTAATAACTTTGTCAAAGTGAGCTTCGTCAACCATACGACCATAATCTTCGCTGCCCATTAAACCCTCAGGATATAATTTCTGATAAGCATTTTTCAACTCAATCAACATTTCATCCTTTAATCTGCGGTCAATTAAAATATAGTCAGGTGCTACGCAAGTTTGACCACTATTTAAGCATTTGCCCCAAATAATTCTGCGTGCTGCCGCCGTCAAATCGGCGGTTTCTTCAATAATACAAGGGCTCTTGCCACCCAACTCCAAAGTTACCGGTGTCATATGCTCAGCCGCTGCACGCATAACCTCTTTACCAGTCTTTGGATTACCACTAAAGAAAATATGGTCGAATTTTTCTTGCAGCAATTCGCGTCCTACCTCAATATCACCTTCATATACATTGATATATTCAGCTGGGAAAGTTTCTGCAAGAACTTGCTTGATAATTGCCGAGGTATGCTTAGATAAAGCAGCAGGTTTTAAAGCAACTGCATTACCTGCAGCCATTGCCGAAATCAATGGAATTAGGGCTAAGCGCACAGGGTAATTCCAAGGAGAAATAATCAGTACTAAACCTTTTGGTACATGATGTACATGAATTTTCCCTGGATATTGGTCAATACGCGTATCTACATCATGAATTTCCGACCAGCGATACAAATGCTTGATAGCTGCATTCAATTCTTCGTAAACAACCGCCAACTCTGCTGTATAAATTTCATATTCAGGCTTACCTAAATCTTTTTTCAAAGCATCAATTAATAACAATTCATTTTTCTTTAAAGCTTTTTTTAAATTTTTCAACTGCTCCATGCGCCATTCTAAATCCAATGTAGCGCCGGACAGAAAAAACTCTCTCTGTTTTTGAAGTTGCTCTTTCATTTTTACCCCTTCTTTTCCTTTATGTCGCATCTAAAGCGAGCAATTTACTTAATGTTTGGCGAAATGCTTCGTCCTGTTCTGCTGTTCTCTTGGCAGGACCCTTTACGCGTTTACCACTGCGTCTCAATTTCTGATTAATATGGCGGCTTGCCAACAAACCATCAATATTGCCATCATGATAAATCATGCCATTTTGACTGACCGGAATACCCTTTTTGGCCAAAGCCATCGCAGCCAGCCCATAATCCTGCGTAACTATTATGTCACCTTGCTTTACCATATTGACCAAAGCATAGTCCACACTATCTGCACCTTGAGAAAAAACCAGCGTCTGTACTCCCTCATAAGCAAAATGATGGGCTGTGTCACACAAAATAAGACATTCCACGCCTGCTTTTTTCGCCAATTCAACAGTAATATTTACAACAGGACAACCATCAGCATCAATTAAAACTCGCACTATTGCACCTCACTGTATTTCTTTATGCTTATTATAGAAAAGAACCTGAAAATATTCAAGAAATTTTCCACCTCAGACCGCTTATTTTGCCAATAAAATAACCTTTTCCGTATAAGCCTGGGCAGGCAAACTCATAGTCATCAAATCATAATAAAGCAGCACCTTACTGCCTACTTGTAAATCCTGCAGCATCACAATATTTCGTGTCAACCATGGACTAATTTCTGCTTCTTTGCTAATAGTAACTACGCGCGAACCCTCATCTGTAGTTACTAATAAATTCCCATCTGCTTGCTTCTCTATAGCCTCTATCTCAGCATAATTAGCAACTGCTTGTTCACTAATTGTTAAGATAGCTGCTGTTTCTCCACCTTTAATATAGGCTCTTACCTCACGACCCAGCATTTCTTCTGGCATCATTCTAAAACCTGTTTCTACATCAATTAAATAAGCATCTTGCAAAACAACGATTTTTGTTTCTTCTTCATTACTAACAGTTACTAGCTGCTTACCATTTTCCATACTATTAGATGTAATTTTTCCTTGTATTGTCAACAATTTATTAACCTCCTTATTCCATTTTTGCTTATTTCTATGCTATAATATCTTTTATATTATCATTTTTAGGGGGATACAGCAATGGATTTAGGCAACGTTGATCATTTAGCCAATATTCAAAAGGCTGCACAAAATTTAGAAGGAATTGTCCGTAAAACGGATTTAATTTATAGTGATTTTTTCAGCAAAGAAACAGGCAATAAAATTTATATCAAGCCAGAGAATTTGCAAAATACGGGCTCCTTTAAAATCAGAGGAGCTTACAATAAAATTGCCAACTTATCTGAAGAAGACAGAGCTAGAGGTATTATTACTTCTTCTGCCGGCAATCATGCACAAGGGGTAGCTTTTTCCGCTGCCAAAATGGGGATCCAATCAACTATTGTTATGCCTTTGGTCACACCTCTGATTAAAATTGACTCTACCAAGGCTTACGGCTCAGAAGTTGTCCTGCATGGCAATGTTTATGATGAAGCCTATACCAAAGCTAGAGAATTGGCTCAAGAGCATAACTATACCTTTGTCCACGCTTACAATGATTATGATGTTATCTGTGGTCAAGGTACTATTGCTTTAGAAATTTTAAACGATTTGGAAAATGTAGATGAAATTCTCGTTCCTGTCGGTGGCGGTGGTTTAATTAGTGGTGTTGCTCTCGCTGCCAAAGCTTTAAAACCAAATATTCGCGTTATCGGGGTTGAGCCTGTTGGTGCTGCCAGCATGAGTGCTTCTTTAGATGCTGGTCAAGTAGTAGAATTACCAAATGTGCATACTGCTGCCGAAGGTGTGGCTGTACGTCGCGTAGGTGACTTATGTTACGATATTTGTGCACAATATGTTGACGGTATTATTCAAGTTACCGAAGAAGAAATTATGGAATCTTTGCTTATGCTCTTAGAAAAACATAAAATCATCGCTGAAGCAGCAGGTGTGCTTCCTTTGGCAGCTATTAAGAAGTTAAATACACGCAACAAAAATATTGCTTGTATCATTAGTGGTGGTAATATCGACGTAGTAACCATTTCCTCCGCTATCAATTCTGGTCTTGTTTCTCGTGGTCGTATCCTTTGCTTCTCCGTAGACTTGCCGGATACACCTGGTCAGTTATTAGCAATCGCTCAAATTTTATCGGACCATCGTGCCAATGTTATCAAGCTGGAACACAATCAGTTCAAAGCCTTAGACCGCGTCGGCAATGTTCAGCTTGAAGTAAC
>JAFXJE010000034.1 GCA_017532485.1 Peptococcaceae bacterium
AATGAGCCAAAACTCCATGCGTATGTCTTGGACTGAAGAAGAAGTTAATCAAAAATTATATGATATCATGGCAACTATTCATAAAAATGCTGCTGAAGCATCTGAAGAATTCGGCTTTGGTTATGACCTGATGAAAGGTGCAAACTTAGCTGGCTTCAAGAGAGTTGCTGCTGCTATGTACGCACAAGGCGTATACTAATAGGTATAAAAAGAGTGAAGCTGTGGCTTTCAGGAATAAAAATTCCGGGGGCAACAGCTTCTTTTTTTAGATATAAATCTTGTCTATACCCATTATTCAAAAAAGGAAATACTCATAAATTTGATTTATTGATATAATTAGTGTGAATGAATCGTTTAGATTAATTATATTTTAAATAAAGAAGGAGAGATTTTTTATGGCAATTCCAAGTATTTTCCCTACAGGGACCACAATCTACAAACCAGAAAAATGCTTTAATGGTTACACCCTGTTCCACGAATTTGACAAAGGTGCTACTCTTATTGACATGAACGGTAATGTAGTACGTCATTGGAAAGATTTCCAAGGTTTCCCTAACAAAATGTTACCAGGTGGTTACATCATGGGTTCTTTAGGTGTACGTAAAGCTGAATACGGTTACCAAGACCAAACTGACGTTACTCAAATCGACTGGGATGGTAACGTAGTATGGAGCTTCAATAAAAAAGAATATTTGGAAGACAGCGAAACAGAAAAATACTGGTTAGCTCGTCAACATCATGACTACCAACGTGAAGGTAACCCAGTAGGTTACTATGTTCCTGGTATGGAACCAAGAACAGATGGTGGTAATACCTTGATTTTATGCCACGAAGATAAATACAACAAACGTATTTCTGATAAAAAATTATTAGATGACTGCATCGTTGAAGTTGACTGGGAAGGCAATATCGTTTGGAAATGGAATGTAAGTGACCACTTCAGAGAATTAGATTTCGATGAATTCCAAAAAAGTGCATTATTCCGCAACCCTAACTACCATCCAGTAGGCAAAGAAGGTCAAAGTGACTGGATGCACATCAACTCCATGAGTACATTAGGTCCTAACAAATGGTATGATGCTGGCGATGAGAGATTCCATCCAGACAACATCATTTGGGATGCTCGTGAAGCTAACATCATGGCAATCATCAGCAAAGAAACAGGTAAAATCGTATGGCAAATCGGTCCTGACTTTACCAAAACTAAAGAATTAAGAAGAATTGGTCAAATCATTGGTCAACATCACTGCCACATGATTCCAAAAGGCTTACCTGGTGAAGGTAACATCTTAATCTTCGACAACGGTGGTTGGGCTGGTTATGGTGCTCCTTGCAGAATGAGTAAAGATGGTACAAAAACAGATATTCGTGACCACTCTCGCGTATTAGAAATCAACCCTGTTACTTTAGAATTAGTATGGGAATTCAAAGGTAGTGACATGAATACAGCATTACCTATGGGCTTATTATCCAACACTATTTTCTATAGCCAATTAACATCTTCCGCACAACGTTTACCAAACGGTAACACAATGATTTGCGAAGGTTGCGGCGAACGTTTTATGGAAGTAACAGCTGAGAAAGAAGTTGTTTGGGAATACATTTCTCCATTTGGTAAAGGTATTGACTTCACTTACCGTGCATATCGTTATCCTTATGAATATGTACCACAATTGGAAAAACCAGAAGAAATTCCAGTAGAACCAATCGATATTCATAAATTCCGTATGCCAGGTGCTGCAGAAGGTTTATACAATGATGAAACTTCCGTATCCGTTGCTGGTACATGGGGTTACACAAGAATGGATGAATGTGTAACTGAAGATTCTACAAGCGGTTCCGCTGATGCAGCTGCTGAAACAAAAGCTCCTGCTGATGAAGATGAAGAATATATCGATACTTCCCGTATGGTATAAGAGTTAAATATTTGTTTTTGAGATAAATTAGAGAGAGGCTGATACCTTAGAGGTTATCAGCCTCTCTCTAATTTAATGTCTGTAAAAATCTTCTTTGCCCAATCCACAGATAGGACAAACCCAATCACTTGGCAATTCACTAAAAGGTGTGCCAGGGTCAATATTATGCTCCCAATCACCTTCAGCTGGGTCATAAACATAACCGCAAGGACATTCATATTTTTGTAAATCACTCATAAAAATTACCTCCTGAAAATAAAATTATTTTAGCGACTTTAACCATTTTAATATTTGGATAACAATTAAAGTGCCAAGGGCTAAAAGCAAGATACTAGTTAACAACGGTGGTGTCAAAACAGCAATTTGGAAAAAAGGTTGAACAAAAGGTATGAAGAGAACTGCTGTCAAAAGAAAAACGCCTAAAAAGAGGGCAAGGAAAAGAACACGATTATTCCAAAGCTGCTCTGTAAAAAGAATAGGTAACTCAGCTTTACAATTAAAGCCATGGAGCAGGCGTGACAAGCAAAGAGTAGCAAAAGCCATTGTGCTGGCGATTGCAGCGTTACCTTTATTTAAGCCTAGATGAAAAGCTAAAATAGTTGCTAAGGCGATAACACTGCCTTCCAAAACAATATTGAAAAGAAAATTTTTGTTTAGAATAGCTGCTTGCTGTGAGCGTGGTTTTTCTTGCATAACTTGGTCGTTATGCGGTTCCAAGCCTAAAGCTATAGCTGGTAGGGAGTCGGTCAACAGATTGATGAAAAGCAAGTGGACTGCAGCAAAAGGTACAGGCAGGCCCCGTAAGGAGGCGTAAAGAACGGTTAAAATGCCTGCGGTATTGCCAGAAAGGAGAAAATGGATAGCTTTAGTAATATTGGCATAAACATTGCGGCCATTTTTGACAGCATGGACAATGGTAGCAAAATTATCATCGGTTAAGACCATATCGGCAGCATCTTTAGCTACTTCTGTGCCAGTAATTCCCATGGCGATACCTATATCTGCTTGTTTAAGCGCAGGGGCATCATTAACACCATCACCAGTCATAGCTACGGAATTGCCCAAGTTTTGCCAAGCACGAACAATCCTGATTTTATGTTCTGGTGAGACACGAGCATAAACGCTGACTTCGGGAACTAATTGCTCTAGTGCTTTGTCATCAAGGTGTTCCAGCTCACTTCCTTCGACGGCTTTAGTTTCAGGTGTCAAAATACCTATTTCTTTGGCAATAGCAGCAGCCGTAACCTTATGGTCACCGGTAATCATAATTGGCCGAATACCGGCAGCTTTACAATCAGCTACTGCAGCAGCTGACTCAGGGCGTGGTGGGTCCATCATGGCAACTAAGCCCAAAAAGGTTAAGTCTTGTTCTTCGTTCAGCGTTAAAGCAGGACTTTTTAGCTGACGCCAGCCGAAAGCAAGAACGCGTAAACCTCGTTCGGAAAATTGTTGGTTAATCTTGAAAATATTTTCTTTTTCTGCTGGACTTAACTGCGTACGATGAAGCAGCACATCGACAGCCCCTTTTGTAATTAAAGTTAAACCTTCGGGAAATTGGTGAACAGTAGACATTAATTTGCGTTCAGAGTCAAAAGGTAATTCTGCTAGACGTGGATAACGTGCACGAATATCGTCGGCATCCACTTGTTTTTCTTGGCCCCAAGCGACTAAAGCAATTTCTGTGGGGTCACCGATTTTTTCGGCAGCTGAAATAGTTGCGTCATTACATAACAAGGCGCTGCGCAATAAAAACTCTTCGTTATTTTGGGGATAAAAATCTTGGACAGTCATCTTGTTCTGCGTCAGCGTACCTGTCTTATCAGAGCAAATAATAGAAATACTTCCTAAGCCTTCAACAGCTTGGAGCTTGCGAATAATAGCGTTTTCCTGAGCCATTTTTTGTGTGCCGAAGGACAGCACAATTGTCACAATAGAGGAGAGAGCTTCGGGGATAGCAGCTACAGCCAAAGCAACGGCAAAAAGAAAAGCATTGAGAATATTTTCCTGTTGAATGAAAACATTAACAGCAAAAATCAAGCTGCACAAACTTATAATAATTAAAGTCAAGGTCTTGCTGAATTTATCGAGGCTTATTTGCAAAGGTGTTTTTTTAGCAGCAGTTTCGTTGAGCAGAGCAGCTATTTTACCGATTTCTGTATTCATGCCAATAGCAGTAACGACAAATTTTCCTCTTCCGTAAGTAACGAAGCTACCGGAAAAGACCAGATTATTTCTATCGCCTAAAGGTACCTCGCCGATAATTTCCCCGATAGATTTTTCAGCGGGCGAGCTTTCTCCGGTTAAGGCACTCTCAGCACATTTTAAGCTGGCACATTCTAATAATCTACCGTCAGCACAGACGGCATCACCAGCCTCTAAAAGCACAATATCGCCGAGGGTAACATCATGGGAGGGAATTTGCAGTAATTTA
>JAFXJE010000035.1 GCA_017532485.1 Peptococcaceae bacterium
CACCATTTCACCCTTGCCGTTCAAAATTTCTACATAACTGCTCCAATCACGAATATCAATAATCCCGATATCTTTAGCTTCTACGCCGGGAATAGCACAAATTGTGCCTACGATATCGACAGGACGGATTTTGGCTTTTTTACCGTCACAAATCTGCAATTTAAGAATATCTTGATGCAATTCAGCATTTTTAGCTTTACGGTCAAGCATCGGCTGCTCCATCTTTTGCCGAAAAGCTGCCTCTGCTGCTTCAACTTCCTCCACGCTTGGCTCTGCCAGCTGAATAATCTCCACTTGAGCTGTTCTCGTCAAATAACGCAGTCGTTTTAATTCTTGTTCTTCCAATAAGGAGATAACCTTACCGCTTTGACCTGCGCGCCCTGTTCTGCCGGCACGATGAATATAGTTTTCTGCACGGTCAGGCAGCATATAATTAACTACTAAACTGATTTTCGCAATATCTATGCCGCGTGCCGCTACATCAGTTGCTACTAAATAGCGAAAAGCACCACGCCTAAAATCAGCAATTACCTCTGTTCTTTCACGTTGCTCCATACCACCATGCAAACGTGCACAGCTAAAACCATCATCATATAACGCTTGATATACTTCCTCAACATCTTCCCTGGTGTTAGCAAAAACGATACAGCTATCAGGATTTTCTACCATTAACATCCCCATTAAGAAGTCTAGCTTATCCCATTCCGTTACATCATAATAGTATTGTTGAATTAACTCTGGCACAATTGTTTCTTTCTGAATAGTTATTTCCAAAGGATTAAGTAAATAACCCTCTGCCAATCTTTTTACCTGTTTAGGCATTGTCGCAGAAAAGAGCATTGTCGCTTGATTGCCAGCTAAATATTGAATAATTTCTTCTACTTGTTCTAAAAAGCCCAGTTTTAATAGTTCATCAGCTTCATCAATAACTAAGTAGCGAATATCTTCCACTGGAAATGTACCACGCTGCAAATGGTCTAAAGCTCGACCTGGGGTTGCTACCACAAAATGACTTTTTTGCTGTAAGTCACGTGCTTGATGCTGAAAAGAATGCATCCCGTATAAAACAGGTGCTTTTATTCTTTTAAATTTACCGATATCTAAAATTTCTTGCTGCACCTGTAAGGCTAGCTCACGCGTAGGCTCTAAAACCAGCACTTGTGGCTTATTTTCGTCCCAATCTACTAAATGACATAAAGGAACTGCAAAAGCTGCTGTTTTCCCTGAGCCTGTTTCAGCTTGCACCAATAAATCTTTTTTCTCTAAAATAAGTGGTATAACTTGCTGTTGAACTTCGGTAGGCTTTTCTAAACCTAAAAGTTTTAAAGCACGCAATATATCTTCTGATAACGGATAATCTGAAAAATTCTTTGCCATATTTTCCATAAACTAATCCTATCCTTTTTTCTCGATTTTAATGTGTTTTTTTCTCATATTTTACGGTAAAATAATACTATTCTTTATCATCTTAGGAGGTTATCATGGCTAAAAAAGAAGTTACCGTATATACTATGAATCGTTGCCCTTTTTGTCTGCAATTAAAGCTGTTTTTACAGCGTAAAGGTATAGAATTTACCGAAATCAATGTTTCCGATAAACCTGAACTTTTGAAAGAACTGCAAGATGAAACAAGTTTCTATACTTTACCCCAAGTATTTGTTGATGATTTATTCCTTGGTGGTTATGACAATATTATCGACCTGCATAAAAAAGGAAAATTCGACCGTCTTTTTGGCTTGGAGTAAATATAAAAATAGAGGCTGGAGATTAGAACTCCCGACAAGGGTGCTGCTAACTCCAGCCTCTGCTGTTATGACTTCTTACGCATTGTCGCGAATATAATCCACTAAAGCGCCAATATTTTTAATTTTTTCTGCCACTTCGTCAGGAATTTGAATATCAAATTCACTTTCCAATGCCATAATTACCTCAACAACATCCAAGGAATCGGCATTTACATCTTCAAATCTTGTTTCAGCAGTAATATCATCAGCTGCAATATTTAATTGTTCAGCTACAATTTCTTTTACTTTAGATAAATAATCCATGCCTGTCTCCTCCTTTCCCTAAAATGAGTATTACTCTTCAATATTCTTATCTTTCGCCGATGGCTGGAAATTTTCCTTTAATTGACCAATAAAACCACTTTCACAGCAAGTATTAGCCACGCCAATAGCTTTGAAAATAGCTCTTGCTTTGGAACTGCCATGACAAACAACACTAACACCATCCACCCCTAATAAAGGTGCACCACCATACTCAGCGTAATCCATTCTGTTTTTAATCTTTCGCAAAGATGGTTTCAGCAACATCCCACCAACCTTGCTCTTTGTCGAGGACATAACTTCATCCTGCAGCATAGTCATAATAACTTTCGCTGTACCTTCCATAGTTTTCAGCACAACATTGCCGGTAAAACCATCGCAAACCATAACATCTGCTTTACCTGCAGGTACATCTCTGCCCTCAATATTGCCGATAAAATTCAGTTCAGGCATTTCTTTCAAAAGCTGATAAACAGCTTGAGTCAATTCACTGCCTTTTGTTTCTTCTGCACCGTTATTAATCAAGCCAACCTTCGGTGCGTCCATCCCCATTACACAATGCATATAAATACTGCCCATTTTAGCAAACTCCACTAAATTATTTTCATCTACATTAGTATTAGCTCCAGAGTCTACCAAAAGCTTACCACCGGCATAAGTCGGGATAATGCAGCCGATAGCAGGACGATGGACACCTTTAACTCTGCCCAAGCCGAACAATGCTGCTACCATTTGACCACCAGTACTGCCAGCAGATACTACAGCATCAGCTTTTTTTTCTTTAACTAAACGTGTAGCAACTGTAATGGAAGCATCCTTTTTGCGCCGATAAGCATTGGCAGGATGGTCCTCCATTTCAATCACCTCACTGGCTTCTACAATTTCTACTTTGCTGTGGTCAAATTCCTGTTTATTTAATACAGCTTCAATAGCTTCTCGCTGACCCACTAAATAAATTTTTTCTAAAAAATCATATTGCTTCAAAGCTTCCAAGCCACCCAAAACTATCTCTTGTGGTGCATGGTCGCCCCCCATAGCATCTAATGCAAGTTTCATGTTTTCCTCACTCCGTTGCCCCATTATATACTAAATTACTCATTTTGTGAATATATTTTTGTTTCTTCACTTTAGAGTAAACAATCTACCGTTTATTATACCATTTCTTAGGATAAATTTCCATAGTTGAAGAAATAAAAAAAAGACAACTTACGTTGTCTCTTTTTACTCAATATTATTATTCAGCAGCTACTTTTTGTGCTACTACTTCACGACCTTTATAATATCCGCAAGAAGGGCAAACTCTATGCGGCATTTTTGGCTCATGGCATTGTGGACATTCCATTGTGCCAGCAGCTGTTAATCTGGACCATGCAGTTCTTTTTCTTCTTGTTCTAGCTTTAGATCTTTTACTTGGTGCTACACCCATCTCTTACACCTCCTCAACATCATTCAATTTAGCAAGAATTGCTAAACGGGGATCAATTTCATGTAAATCACAGTCACAAGAACCATGATTTAAATTCTTACCACACTTCGGACACAAGCCTTGACAATCTTCATTGCACAGCACTTTTTGCGGCAA
>JAFXJE010000036.1 GCA_017532485.1 Peptococcaceae bacterium
CTTATGGCTACAAATATAAGGAAATTGGCAGCTAGACGGACAATATTATTGAATGAAAAGATAAAAAACACTCCGGATTTAGTGAATTGGACTAAATCCGGAGTGTTTCATTTCAAGCTAAAAGACTTTTGTCCCAGCTTCCTTTTTTGCAATAAAATCTCCTCAAATTATCCATATTATAAAAAACTAGTTTAAGGAGACTGACTATGAATAATAATTTATCTTATCGCAAAAATTTTTTACCGTATGCCTTAGCTGCTTTTTTAATAGGCATTATCGGTGGTTTTTCTGCCGTACTTGGTCCTGCCTTCGTACAAGATATCGGTATCGCCTACAATAATACTACTTGGACCGCCCTTGCTCAAGCTATGTCTACCGCAGCTTGTGCTCCTATCTTAGGTAAGCTTGGTGATATTTGGGGCAAAAAATCAACTTTGCTTTCAGGTATCCTCATTTATACTATCGGTAATATATTAACAGCCCTAGCTAATTCCTTGACTTTTATGATGTTAGCTCGTTTTGTCGTGGGTATTGGTGCTGCTGCCATTGCTCCAGTAATTTTAGCTTATATTGCCACCGAATTTCCACCCCACGCCATGGCTAAAGGTTTTTCTTTGTATATGTTAATTTCAAGTTCATCCGTTATCTTAGGCCCTACCCTAGGGGGATTAATTATCAATAATTACGGTTGGCGAATGATGATAGCCATTTGCATTTTAATTTGTTTTTTAATTTTTACAGCCTGCTTTTTTTTGAGCAAAAAAATATCTTCCGCCCCACCTACTCAGCAAGTAAAAAATTTTGACCTTTCCGGAGCCCTTCTCGTCCTCGTCTGTTTTAGCTCTCTATTATGTATTCCTGCTTTTGGGCAAAATATAGGCTGGAATTCACTACCCTTCTTCCTCGCCATAATTCTGAGTACTCTAACTTTAATAGCTTTAATTCTTACAGAAAAAAAAGCTGTCAATCCTATTCTTCCTATTACCTTTATGAAACGCAAAACTTTTATTCTCAGCATCCTCGCACTTTTTCTAACTCAAGGCTTACTTCAAGCTAATATGACAAACATTATCGTTTTTGTTAATTATACTCAACCAGAAAATGCTGTTATTTCCGGCTACGCTATTTCCATTATGTATTTAGGCATGGCCTTAGGAGCTTTATTAGTTGGCCCCTTAGCAGACCGCTTTGAGCCTAAATTTGTTTTAACCTGCTCCTTAATTATAACTGCTCTTGGCTGTAGCTGCTTATTGTTTTTTTCCATCCATACGCCGTTATTATTGCTCATGTCAGCTTTAGGGATTTTAGGCTTTGGTCTAGGAGGCAATGCTACAATTTTTATGAAAATTGTTCTATCAGGTCTCTCCGTACAGGAAGCCGGTACCGGTACTGGTACTTATGGTCTTTTTAGAGATTTAGCAGCACCTTTTGGCGTAGCTGTTTTCGTGCCCATGTTTACTAACAATATTGCCGCACAAATTCAAAACCAAACTGCAGCTCCATTGGCAGCTGTTCAAGCTATCCACAATCTATCCATCATTGAACTTTTATGTATTTTCGTCGGTATTTTCTTTGTCCTCCTACTGCCTAAAATCTACCAAAAAGCACAATAAGAAATGCAGCCGTATCAGTTATCTGGTACGACTGCATTTCTTATTATATAACTTTTATTTTTCTATCCTTTTTTGATACTCAGTTCGTAATAAAGCAATTTCTCCACCATAACCTTCTAGGTCATCATGAGGTGTTTCTAAATAAAATGGTAAATTTCGCAATTTTTCATGACAAATAATATTTACTATTGCATCTAACCCCAACGAACCCTGACCTATTTTTTGATGTCGGTCTTTATGGCTTGATATAGGATTCATACTGTCATTTAAATGAATTGCTTTTAAATAATCTAAACCAATTACTTCATCAAACTCTGCTAAAACACCATCCAAATCATTCACAATATCATACCCAGCATCATAAACATGGCAAGTATCCAAACAAACTCCAACTTTATTTTTATACTCCACACCATCAATAATTTGTCGCAATTCTTCAAAACGACTTCCCACTTCACTACCTTTGCCTGCCATTGTCTCCAACAAAATAGTTGTC
>JAFXJE010000037.1 GCA_017532485.1 Peptococcaceae bacterium
GCCTCGCCTCCACACTTGCTCAAATTTTATTTCATTAAGACCTAATGAAATAAAAAATATATATTGATAGTATCATTATATAACATAGTGCCTGCTTTTTTCAATGCTTTTTTCCTATTCTTTCCCTATGAAAATATTCTTTGTGTCACCCAATCTTTATTAAAATGCAAAAAACCACATTCCATTTTTAGGAAAAATGTGGTATTTTACAATTGGAAATATTTTGAAATTGGTGTTTGGGTATTTTAGGGGGAGGCAAGAAAGGTGGAAAAGAGAGTAATGTTATTAAAGAAAAAAGGCGGTTTTACCTTGATTGAATTAATTGTGGTGTTAGTAATTATGGGGCTGTTGACAGCGGCGATTGTGCCGACTGTGACGCAGTATGTGGGTACAGCTAGGGAAACGGTGACGCGTTCCAATTTGCAAATGATTGAAAACAGTGCACAGCTTTATCTGGCAGATTTATTATTAGCTGGTGAGTTTCCTAACGGTTTAATTATTACAGCAGATAAATTGGTGGAGCAAGGTTATTTGACGGCTTTACCAAGTGATGAACAATATGAAATTAAGTTTTCTTTCAAGAAAAATCAACAATTTGCAATTGAAGTAACACCCCAAAATATGACAACAGTTGACACCGTCGGGGAACAACGCTAAAATGAAGAAAATGAGCAGATAAAGGGGATTAGCATGGATTGGGAAGAATATTTTCCTGATGGAAAATCTATGGTTGCTGGAGCACAAGCACGCTTAAAGGCGGACGAAGGGAGAATTCGTTATGTGAATGGCAAATATAAATGTTTAGACAGCACTGAAAGCGGCTGGCTTTACAATATAGTGTTTTCCGTGCAGGATGATGAATTGGTTATAGTTGAGCAGGAACAAAATAATGTGGTGCGTTTACCACTAGCTCAGGTAGAATATTTGAAATTACGCCCTTATTATTTTGCTGCCTGTATAGGCTTTAAAGCCTTTATCTTTTACAGCTCTGAGCAGATGGGAGAGGAAAACTGATGAACATCTTGGTGGCAGGCGGTGCAGGATATATTGGCAGCCATACTTGTCTGGTCTTGTTAGAAGCTGGGCATCAAGTAATTGTTGCTGATAATTTAATTAATAGTAAAATGGAAGCTGTACGCCGTGTTGAGCAATTAACGGGGAAAAATATTAAATTTTATTTGGCTGATGTTACTGATGAAAAGGCGATGGAACAGCTCTTTAGTGAAAATAAAATCGATGGAATTATTCATTTTGCTGGACTCAAAGCTGTAGGGGAGTCGGTGGAGCAGCCACTTAAATATTATCATAACAATGTAGTCAGTACGATGGTTTTAGCCAAAATGATGGAACGCTATGGTGTGAAAAAATTTGTTTTCAGCTCTTCGGCGACAGTTTATGGCGATAATGAAATACCTTTTGTGGAAACGATGCAACTGCTGCCAACAACTAATCCTTATGGGCAGACAAAGGTGATGAGTGAACAGATTTTGACAGATTTAGCAGCTGTGCATGAGGATTGGGCAGTAACGCTGCTGCGTTATTTTAATCCAATAGGAGCTCATCCAAGTGGCAGGATAGGGGAAGACCCTCAAGGTATTCCCAATAATTTAATGCCGTACATTAGTCAAGTAGCTGCTGGTCAACGCGAATACTTGCGTGTCTGGGGGGATGATTATCCTACGATTGATGGGACTGGTGTTCGTGACTATATTCATGTGATGGATTTGGCGGAAGGTCATGTGAAAGCACTGGAAAGCATGGATGAACAGAAAGGATTGGCTGTCTACAATTTGGGTACTGGTCGAGGTACAAGTGTTTTAGAATTAGTTAAAGCTTTTGAAACAGTAAATAAAATAAAAATTCCATATCAGGTTAAGGAACGACGCGCTGGAGATATAGCCGAATTTTATGCTGACGCTGGTAAGGCTGCCAGATGCTTGGGCTGGAAAACCACGAGGACCATTGAAGATATGTGTCGCGATACTTGGAATTGGCAAAGCCAAAATCCACGAGGATATGAGGAATAAAAGAGGAGGACAAATTATGTCAAATATTAGAGTAGATGTTAGCGAAGCAATTGCTCAATTGCCAATTGAAAGTTATCAGGGAAAAATTAATGAAGTGCATACTCGCTTGCACAGTGGCCAAGAAAAATTTGCCGGTTGGGTAGATTATCCGTCTACAGTTGATGGTAATTTGATTTGGCAAATTATGACTACTGCTTGGAAAATTCAAAAGCAATGTACAGCTTTTGTTGTAATTGGTATCGGAGGCTCTTATTTAGGGGCGAAGTCTTGTATTGAATTGCTGCAATCGCCATTTTACAATGAATTTTTTGCCAAAGAAAGAAACTTGCCGAAAGTTTATTTTGCTGGTCATCATTTGAGCAGTGTTTATTACCATGAATTGCTGCACAATTTGAAAAAAGAAGAAGTTTGTGTTTGCGTTATTTCTCGTTCTGGGAAAACTTTGGAACCGATGATTGTTTTCGATATGTTTAAAGATTTCTTAAAGGAAAAATACGGCGAAAATGCTAAAGAACGCATTTATGCAATTACAGGCACCAGCGGTCCACTGCGTGAAGAAGCAGAGGCTGAGGGCTATACTACTTTTGATGTACCTGATGATATTGTTGGTCGTTTCTCTGTGTTGACACCAGTGGGTTTGTTGCCAATTGCTGTGGCTGGTATCGATTTAGAGGCTATTTTGCAAGGGGCAAGACAGGCAGAAGTGGCTTGCAGCAATCCTGATTTAAAAGAAAATGAATGTTACCAATATGCCTTGGTGCGTCATTTGTTGATGGAACAGGGCAAGGATATGGAAATATTTGAAGTTTATGACGGCAAATTGCGCTATTTCACCGAATGGTTGAAGCAGCTCTTCTCGGAAAGTGAATGTAAAGATGGTAAAGGTATTTTTACAGCTTCCTTGCAAATGAGCACCGATTTACATTCTATGGGTCAATTTTTGCAGGAAGGTAAACAGAATTTCTTTGAAACTGCTGTAATTATTGAGGATATTACCTATGATGTAATGCTGCCAAATGGTGGTTTCGATGATGTGAAGACTTTGCATCAATTAAATAGAGTTGTGCGTGAAAGTGTGAAAGAAGCTCATATTGATGAAAACAATACACCGAATATTGTAATTACTTTACCTGAAATTTCTGCGTACACTTATGGTAAAATGGTGTATTTCTTTGAAAAAGCGTGTGCTGTATCTAGCTATTTAAATGGTATCGACCCATTTACTCAACCAGGTGTAGAGAGTTACAAGCATAAAATTCGCGAAAGATTAGGGATTGTAAAATAATCCGTTAAGTCCTCCGTTTGTCTGATATTTTTTCGTCAGCTAAGGGGGACTTTTTGTTTCGTTTAAAAAGTCAGCAAATAGTGACAAAAATGCTGTTTGGGAAGTTTTTGCTTGCTTTTTAAAGGCCGATATACTATCATATTTTTTAGGTGACTGACTGGTCAGTCACCTTTGATTTTGCTGATTTAATTTGGGAGGTACAAGTAATGAATACAACAACAAGATGGAAAAAAATTGTGAGTACGGTAAGTATTGCCGGACTATTGGCTGGTGTGCTGGCAGGTTGTGGTGGTCAGCAAGCTGTAGTGGAAGAAACTGTGCAATTAGGGACACCAGTAGAAATCGAAGTGGTGCAGCCACAAGATTTTGATAAGGTCGTAACTTTGGGTGGGATTACAGCAGCGAAATCTACTGTTAATGTGATTGCTAAAGTTAATGGCATGGAGCAAATTGCTGCAGTAAATGTCAAAGTTGGTGATAAGGTAAGTGCTGGTCAAGTTTTAGCGCAAATTGACAGTACAACGATGCAAATTACTGTATCTAATGCCCAAATGGCTTATGATGATGCTTTAAGAAATTATGAGAATAATCAGGCATTATTTGAATTGGGTGCTTTAAGTCAACAAAATATGAATCAATTGGAAATGGCTTTAAAAAATGCAGAAAATAATTTGCGTTCTGCTAAATTAGGGTTGGGCTATCTGACAGTAACTGCTCCAATCAGTGGTACAGTGACTATGGTTAATGCAGAAGTTGGTTCTTATGCGACAGCGAGTGCGCCGATGTTTGAAATTGCCAATGTTGATACTTTGAAAATATCTGCAGGTATTAATGAAAAAAATGTCAGCAAAATTGCCATTGGTCAAGAAGTATTGGTAAAAATCAATTCTGCATCTGAGGAATGGATGACAGGAACAATTACAGAAATCAGTAAAGTGATGAATATGAATACTAAAAATTATCCTATTACTATTGCATTGAATAATCAGGATAATGAATTAGTTGCTGGAATGTATGCAGAAATTAAAGTTGTAGTTGACCATGTTGATGATAGATTGGTAATTCCTGTTCAAGCTATTGTTTATAAAGATGCTCAGCCTGTTGTTTATACAGTCCAGGAAGATGGAACAGTTAAAGAATGTGTGGTAGAATTAGGTTTAAATGACGGCGACCAGTATGTAATTGAAAGTGGTTTAACTGCAGGTGACAAAATGGTCGTTAAAGGTAACAGCAAATTAGTAAATGGTGAAGCGGTAACAGTTTACAATGCTGAACCTGAAAATAGTCAGGCAGCAGAAGAAACTGAGGTTCCGGAAGCAAATGCTGAATTGACAGAAGACTCTCCTGAAGAAGATGCTGCTCCGGCAGAAGCAGAGTGAGGTGGAGCTAGATGAATATTGGTAAATTTTCGGTTAAACGACCAGTTACCATAGCGATGACAGTTTTAATTGTCCTCATGTTTGGGGTAGTGTCGTTTACTAAAATGTCTATTGACTTGCTGCCTAAAATTGAATTGCCAATGCTATTGGTTATGACTAACTATGATGGTGCAGGTCCGGAAGAAGTAGAAACAAAAGTTACAAAACCGTTGGAAAGTGCGTTAGCTTCTGTTTCGGGTATTGAAACAATTGCTTCCAGCAGTGCTGCCGGCTCATCTATCGTTATGTTGACTTTTGAGTTTGGTACAGATTTGGCAGAAGCGACGAATTATGTCCGTGATAGTGTTGAGATGGCGAAGATGATGATGCCGTCTGATATAGGTGATGTCACCATTATGAAATTAAATATGGACAGTATGCCAATTTTGATGATTGGGATTAGTGGTGAACGCAGCCTGTCGGATATTCGCAGTATAGCTGATGAAAAAATTGCGCCTCGTTTGGAACGCATCAATGGTGTAGCAGCAGCAACAGTTATGGGGGGGACAGAGCAGCAAATCAGTATTACTGTTGACCCGTATAAATTGAGTGCTTATGGTTTGACTGCCGGACAGATTGCGCAAGCTGTGCAAGTAGAAAACAGTAACTATGCAGGTGGTTATATTACTCAAGGGGACAGACAAGTTTTGGTTCGTACTCTTGGTCAATATAACAGTGTTGAAGAATTGCGTGATACAGTAATTGCTTTGCCTACTGGTGGGACAGTGCGTTTAGGTGATATTACGGAAGTAGAAATGACTACCTCTGACACTGATGCGTATATTACTTTGAATGGTGAAGACATTATTGCTATTGGTATTCAAAAAGAAAGTGACGGTAATGCTGTTGACGTAGATAAAGCTGTTCGTGCAGCTTTGGCTGAATTAGATGAAGAATTGTATGATGATATTGAGATAGTAGTAGCATACAGTTCTGCAGATATGATTTTAGAGTCGGTAGCTACGGTAGAAGAAAACTTATTCTTAGCAGTAATTATCTCTATGTTGATTATTTACCTATTCTTAGGAAACTTCCGCAGTACGATTATTATTGGGGTAGCTATTCCGATTGCCTTGATATCGACATTTGTGATGCTGTATTTCGGTAAGCAAACTTTGAATATGGTTACGCTGGCGGCACTGGCACTTTGCGTAGGGATGGTTGTCGATAACTCGACAGTTGTTTTGGAAAATATTTATCGCCATCGTCAAATGGGTAAAAATAAATATCATGCGGCGATAGATGGTACGCAAGAGGTAGCTTCGGCGGTAGTTGCATCTACGCTGACTACAGTAGCTGTATATTTACCATTTATTTTTGTTACTGGTTTAGTAGCGCAAATCTTTGTGCCTTTTGTATTGACTTTCTGCTTTGCATTAACAGCATCTTTGGTGGTATCTTTGACTGTAGTGCCAATGATGTCTTCCAAACTCTTGGTAATGAAAGACTTTACGGATGAAAAAAATGCAAAAGGTTTGGATAAATTCTTTGTCCGTTTTGAAAAAGCTTACAGCAGATTTGTTGATATTTATGAAGATATTTTGGCAACTTCCTTAAATAACAAAAAGAAAACACTGTTATTGGTGACAGCTGCTTTGATTGGTTCATGTCTCTTGATTCCGTTTATCGGGGCTGAATTATTGCCATATCAAGATGCTGGGGAAATCAATATTAGTATCAACTTGCCTGCAAATACACTCTTGGAAGAAACGGAAAAGATTGCTCTGCAAGTAGAGGAAATGGTTAATGAAGTTCCGGAAGTAATTTTAGTTATGAACAGTGTCGGTGGTACAGGTGGCATGGGTGGTGGCAGTACCAATACAGCCAGCTTGATTGTTATGCTGCAGCCAGTAGAAGAACGCGATCGCAGCAGTAAAGTAATTGCCAGAGAACTGCAGGAAAAAGCAGATTGCATTCCTGGGGCGGAAATTACGGTTACAGCTACCGATATGATGTCTATGGGTAATAGTGCAATTTCTATTCAAATCAAAGGTAATGATGATGAAGCGTTAGAAAC
>JAFXJE010000038.1 GCA_017532485.1 Peptococcaceae bacterium
ATATTTTTATTATAGCAAAAGAAAAATATTCGTCAAGGATTGAAATAATAAAGGAGAAGTGAAGGATATGGTATCTTTCGTTTCTCCTTTATTTGCTATTAAGTTTAGAAAAAATTGTTTTGGACAATCTCCGTATATTCTGGATGTTCTTGGAGAAATTGCTCGATGATGTTTGGTTTATCCCAAAAGTGCATCGGGTAAACTTGGGATACGGTAATTTTTTTCAAGAAATAGAGGATGCCGTTGGCATAATCTGTTTCTTGGCGTGGGTCTAATGGGATAAAAGCATGGTCAATAGGTTTGCCTGACAAAAAGTTTTGCTGATATTTTTGTAAAAGGTCTATTTCATGGCGATAGCTTCCGGTCATTTGACGATTATATTGTTCGGATTCACCAGACCAAACCCAATCATTTAAATCGCCGGCATGATAAATAGTCCCTTCTGGACATTGCAGCAGAAAAGCAACACCTTTATCAGTAGAGAGCAAGGTGTAAATGGTGGTGTCACAAGGTAATTCATAAGTTTGATGAAAGGTAACTTGCTGATAAGTTAAATATTCTGTTTCTAATGGATATCTTTTAGTCGGAATATCTTTAGCAAGAACTGCTTTAATTTGCTGCATACCCATAGTGGATAAAATATCGAAAATTTCAGGATTATAATGGTCTTGATGTGCATGACTGGCAAAGACGAGAATTGGTTTAGCTGTTTTTAACGCAGGTAAATTGCCTGTATAATAATCGAATAAATAATAACAAGCAGTAGTTTCTACGAGAAAACCACTATGACCAATATAGGTAACTGGCATAATTAGACCTCCTCAGATAATTTTTTAATGGGAGTGGGTATTGATATATTGTGGGTGTAGTTTGTCGTACATAATTTTTTGGCTGCTGTATAAACCATAGTAGCCGGAGAAAACATAGCTGACAGCACAGGCGATACAGAAGAGCAGAAGACAGTTGCTGCCGAATAACTCAATACTAAAAATAATTGAAGCCAGCGGGCAGTTGACTACACCACAGAATAAAGAAATCATACCGACAGCTGCACCTAATGTTGGGTCGATACCCATAAGTGGAGCAACGGTACTGCCTAAGGTAGCACCTACAAAGAGAGCTGGTGCGACTTCGCCGCCTTTAAAGCCTGTCCCTAAAGTAATAGAGGTAAAGATAATTTTCAGCAAAAAGGAAAAAGCCGGTACTGTACCGAGCATAGCTGTTACGAGCATATCAGAACCGTGACCGTTATAGATATTGGTACCGGAAATCAGTGTTAAGACAACGATTAAGCAACCTCCGATAAAAATGCGGAGATAGTCATTCGGAATGTATTTTTTGAAAAAGTCTACCGAGCTATGCACAGCAACACAGAAGAAAATACTAACGACACCACAAAGCATGGCTAATAAGATAATTTTTACAATTAAGAAAACATTAAATTCAGCTGCAGGGAGTAATGGAAAAACGGCTTCGGTTACGTCCCAATGTTGAGTAATCCCATAAGCTACAGCTGCTGAAACAATGCTAGGTACAAAAGCACTATAATGAATGATGCCTACGCTGATAACTTCCATAGTGAAAACGGCAGCAGCCACAGGTGTACCAAATAAAGTTGCAAAGACAGCACTCATACCACAAATGATAATTATTTTTATATCGTTCTCTTTTAGCTGGAAACAACGTCCTAAACCTTCGCCAATACTGCCCCCGATTTGCAGAGCAGCACCGACACGACCAGAGGAACCACCACAAAGATGGGTGATTAGGGTACCAATAAAAATGAGGGGTGCCATTTGAAACGGAATATGTTTTTGACTTTGGATAGAAGTCAAAACTAAGTTGGTGCCAGGGTCATGGTCAATACCAGCCAAATGGTAGATGAAAACAATTAGTAATCCTGCAAAAGGCAACAAAAATAAAAGCCAGCTGAAATTTTGGCGTGTATCAGTAACGAGGTCAATCCCGACATGGAAAGCAGCACCGATAAGACCACAGATAATGCCAGTAATTGCCCCAAAAATAAGCCAGCGTAAAAACCAGCTTACATAGAGGAAACTATATTGAAATTGAAATTTTAATTTTTCTTTGGAAAGGTTAAAATTCATCATAAAAACACTCATTTCAGAGAAAATTTAACAAAGAGAAAATGTTATTATTTATTATAGCTAAATCTTGTTTTATTGGCAATTATGAAGTATAATTAACTACTAGGAATTGACAAATTGAATAAATCGATGTTGATGAAAATATAATTAAGGAGGTAAATTAGTCAATGGAGCAACCAAAATATAAACGAGTGATTTTGAAATTGAGTGGCGAAGCATTGTCCGGTGATGTTGGATACGGTTTGGAGGCTAACGTACTTAATTCTGTTGCTCAGCAAGTAGTAGATATCGTGAAAATGGGCGTAGAAGTAGCTATCGTTGTTGGTGGTGGCAACATTTGGCGTGGTGTAGCTGGTTCTAAGCGCGGTATGGATAGAGCTACGGCAGACTATATGGGTATGTTGGCAACAGTAATCAATTCTCTTGCTTTGCAGGATGCTATTGAAGCAAATGGTGTAGATACCCGTGTAATGACTGCTATCGAAATGCGTGAAGTTGCTGAACCTTATATTAAAAGAAGAGCAATTCGCCATTTAGAAAAAGGCAGAGTAGTTATTTTTGGTGCAGGTACTGGTAACCCATATTTTTCAACAGATACTACAGCTGCGTTGAGAGCTGCTGAAATGGGTGTAGAAGTTATTTTAATGGCTAAGAAAGTAGATGGTGTCTATGATGCTGACCCTGTAACTCATCCAGATGCTAAAAAATATGATTCTCTGAAATATATTGATGTATTGAATTATGGCTTAAAAGTTATGGATTCAACAGCGATTTCTTTATGTATGGATAATGATATTCCGTTAATTGTTTTCGATATGATGACAGACGGAAATATGAAGAGAGCCGTTATGGGCGAAGTTATTGGTACTTATGTAGGAGGAAAAGATAATGATTAATACTATTAAACAAGACGTTGAAGATAGAATGAGCAAAACAGTATCTGTATTAAAAGCTGATTTTGCTACTGTAAGAACAGGTAAAGCATCTCCATCTTTATTAGATCGTATCCAAGTAGATTATTATGGTACACCAACACCTATTAATCAAATGGCTAATGTTTCTGCGCCAGAGGCAAGAATGTTAGTTATTCAACCTTGGGATAGAAGTGCAACACCATTAATTGAAAAAGCTATTATGAAATCTGATTTGGGTATTACCCCAACAAGTGATGGGACTGTAATTCGCTTAGTACTGCCACAATTAACTCAAGAAACTCGTAAAGATTTGGTAAAACGTGTTAAGAAAAAAGCTGAAGAAGCAAAAGTAAGCGTAAGAAATATTCGTCGTGACGGTAATGATGAATTAAAATCTATTGAAAAATCTAAAGAAATTACCGAAGATGAGTCTAAAGGTGCGCAGGACGACATCCAAAAATTAACTGATAAATATATCGCTGAAATTGATAAACTTCTGGAAAATAAAGAAAAAGAAATTATGGAAGTTTAATCGTGGTATATAAAGCATAAAAGATGAAAGGGAGGATGCCTTTGTTGCAGAACTCCCTTTATTTACATAATAAAAAACCTTGTTAAAGGGTGAGTGTATGAAATTAACTATTGAAGAATTAAGAAAAAATCCATTACCTGAGCATATTGCTATCATTATGGATGGCAATGGTCGTTGGGCCAAAAGACAGGGTCTGCCAAGATTGGCTGGGCATCGTATAGGGGTGCAGGCACTGAAGAATGTAGTAATGGCTTTTGATGAATTGAACATAAAATATCTAACAGTTTATGCTTTTTCGACGGAAAATTGGAAGCGTCCTGCTGATGAAATTGACGGCTTAATGGAATTAATTGTTGAATTTTTAGATAAAGAAATCGACTATTTAGATGCGCATGGGGTTTGTGTGCATCCTATAGGCGATGTGTCAGTCTTGACAGGAAAAGCTCGTGATAAAATTTTGGCAGCTTATGAGCGCACTAAAGAAAATAATAATATTATTTTTAATGTTGCGTTAAACTATGGCGGCCGCCAAGAGATTATTCGAGGCATTAAACAGTTGTGTCAAGATGTGCAGGATAATAAGTGTACGATTGATGAAATAGATGAAAAGTTGTTTAATCAATACCTGTATACAGCAAATCAACCTGACCCAGATTTATTAATTCGTTCCTCTGGTGAGTTGCGAATTAGTAATTTCTTATTGTGGCAGATTGCTTATACTGAAATGTGGGTGTCTGATGTTATGTGGCCTGATTTTTCGAAACAAGATTTGTGGCGTGCAATTTATGATTATCAAAATAGGGAACGCCGTTATGGTGGATTAGGCAAGTAGGGAGGTAAGTTGTTTTGGGTTTGCGAATTTTGACCGGTCTTATTGGAGCACCATTGCTTTTGCTTTTTATTTTTAAAGGTGGTATATTTTTTGCCGGTCTAGTTTTTACTTTAGTGACAATAGGCATTTGGGAATATGGTAAAATGGTAACCACGAAAGGTTATCAATTTCAAACAATACTGGTAATGCTTAGTGCTTGGGTTATGATTATTACTTGTTATTTGAATTTCAAAGATTGGGCTTCTTTTGGCTTAATGTTGATTTTCTTATGTATTTTTTTCTTGTCTATTGTTAAATATCCACGTTATGAGGTCAGTGATATAGCAGTTCATTTTTTAGGTGTTATTTATATTGGCTGGACGATGTCACACTTATTGTTATTAAATCGAATGGAAGAAGGAACATTACTCATTCTTTATTTGTTTTTTGCTATTTGGAGTAGTGATTCAGGTGCTTATTTTGCAGGAAAATTTTTAGGAAAGCATAAACTTTGTCCAAGTGTTAGTCCGAAAAAAACAATAGAGGGCTCTATTGGTGGAATTCTGACAACTTGTCTTGTTCTGTATTTATTAAATGCATACTGTGGTTTGCTGCCAAATTATAGTGTATTTATTATCGGGGTCGTGATTTCTATTGTTGGTCAAATTGGTGATTTGATTGAAAGTTTGATTAAGCGTTTTTGTGGTGTGAAAGACTCCGGCAATATTTTACCAGGGCATGGTGGTATTTTGGACAGATTTGACAGTATTATGCTGGCGGCACCGTTTATGTATTATTGTATTTGTGTTGTGCAATACTTAGGATAGATGGAAGTGAAGTGATAAATTTGAAAAAGTTAGCAATTTTAGGCAGCACAGGTTCGATTGGAACGCAAACTTTACAGGTAGTAGACCAGTTTCCTGAGCAATTTAAGGTGGAGTTATTAGTAGCGCATAGTAACTGGCAATTGCTGTTGGAACAGGCGCGTCGTTATCAGCCAAAATGGGTGGTTTTGACGGAAGAAAGTGCCTATCAACGCTTTTGTGCAGAAAATCGTGATGCTAGTTTGGTTGTGCGTTACGGTATGGATAGTGTATTGGCAGCGTTAGATGCTTTGCAGCTTGATATGGTAGTAGGTGCCATGATGGGTGCAGCAGGTATAGCACCAACCTTGAAAGCTTTGGAATTAGGTATTGATATCGGTTTAGCCAATAAGGAAACTTTGGTTTCTGGCGGTTCTTTAGTGCGCAAAGCACAACAAAAAAGCGGGGCTAAAATTATTCCTATTGATAGTGAACATTCGGCAATATTTCAATGTATGGAAGGTGAAAAAACTTGTGCTCGCCGTATTTTATTGACGGCGTCAGGTGGTCCTTTCCGTAATATGCCAATGGAACAATTAAAGCAGGTAACGCCTGCACAGGCCTTGAAGCATCCAAACTGGTCAATGGGCAGAAAAATCACTATAGACTCAGCTACCTTGATGAATAAAGGCTTGGAGGTAATCGAAGCGAATTGGCTTTTTGAAACTGATTATGACGATATTAAAGTCTTGGTTCATCCTCAAAGTATCGTTCATTCGATGGTGGAATATGGTGATGGTTCAGTTTTGGCACACTTGGGGAGAGCTGATATGCGTATTCCTATCCAATATGCTTTGACTTGGCCGGCAAGAAAAGATAATAGTTTGGAAAAATTGGATTTTACTAAATTAGCTGGTTTAGAGTTTTTTGAACCTGAGTGGGAGAAATTCCCTGCGTTGTCCTTGGCTTTTGAAGCTGGACGTACAGGAAAATCGGCGACAGCTGTTTTAAATGCAGCCAATGAGATTGCTGTAGCTGCATTTTTGGAAAATAGACTTAGCTTTTTAGGTATTCCGAAATTAGTAGAAGATGTGCTAAATCACCACAATCTTGTTGATATTGAAAGTTTTGAACAATTGTTGGAAATTGACCAATGGGCTCGCTTACAAGCGGAAAGCTTGATTAAAGAATATCATCAGTAAGGGAGAAAAGTATGGTTACTGCGATTGTAGCAATATTGATTTTTGCACTACTAGTAATAGTGCATGAATTTGGTCACTTTATTGTGGCTAAATGGTCAGGAATGTATGTTGATGAATTTAGTGTAGGTTTTGGTCCGAAGGTAGTTGGTAAAAAATGGGGCGAAACCAATTATAATTTGCGTGCAATTCCTTTGGGTGGCTATGTAAGGATTATCGGTGATGATGTTGCCGAAGAAGAACGCGCAGGGATTGAAGTACCGGAATTACCTGAGGAAAGAAAATATCACAACATTCCTATTTGGAAAAGATTTATCTTTATAGCAGCCGGTTCTTTTATGAACTTTGTGACTGCAATAGTGATTTTTGCTGGTATGTTTATGGTTTTGGGTTTAGCTGTGCCGGTAGAAAATCCTGATACTACGATTAGTGCCGTAGTGGAAGGGGGTCCTGCTGAACAAGCAGGCGTTGCACCAGGCGATAAAATTATCGAAGTTAACGGTGTTCAGGTAGTGACTTGGAATGATTTGACAGAGCAAATTACTGCTGTAAAACAAGGTGAGAAAGTTAATTTGGTAATTTTAACACCAGAGGGTGAAGAAAAGGCTTTACCTGAAATTACACCTGATTATGATGAAGAAGCTGGCAGAATGCTTTTGGGCATTTATAGCAGCGGGGTGGAAAGACAAGAAGTAGGTATATTGCAAAGTATTCAATTGGGTGCAATGAATACTTGGGATATGACTGTAGCTATGGGGGATGTCTTAAAACAATTATTTACTGGTAAAATAGACATTTCCGATGAAGAAGAAGGTCTAACTGGTCCTATTGGGATAGTGAAAATTATTGATGAGTCAACAAAGGCCGGATGGGTGTATGTCTGCAATTTGACAGCTTTATTATCTATTAATTTAGCAATAATGAATATCTTACCAATTCCTTCTTTGGATGGCAGTAAGCTGTTATTTTTATTGATTGAAGCTGTTCGTGGTGGCAAACGCGTTGACCCAGCAAAAGAAAATATGGTACATTTTATAGGTTATATGTTATTGATGCTTTTAGTTATTTATATTACTTACCAAGATATTTTAAGATTTTTTGTGTAACTGAGACAGAAATAGATTAAGATTGCGTGGTGCCTTAAGATGGAAAGAAGAAAGACAACAGGATTTACCATTGGTAATGTGGGGATAGGCTCTGATTATCCGGTAAGTATTCAATCAATGACTAATACAGATACGCGAAATCCAGAAGCAACAGTTGCTCAAATTAAAGCTCTAGCTGAGCAGGGTTGTCAATTGGTGCGTTGTGCTGTATTGGATACCGAAGCAGCTCAAGCCTTGAAAACAATTTGTGCAGCAAGTCCTATTCCAGTAATTGCGGATATTCATTTTAATCATGAATTGGCTTTATTGGCGATGGATAACGGTATTTCTGCTTTACGCATTAATCCGGGGAATATCGGCAGTGAACAAAAAGTTCGTGAAGTCGTAGCAAAGGCTAAGAGTTTAGAAATTCCTATTAGAATTGGTGTTAATGCTGGTTCTTTGGAAAAAGATTTATTGGAACAATATGGTCATCCTACAGCAGAAGCGATGGTTGAAAGTGCTTTGCGTCATGTGCGTATTTTAGAAAAATTAAATTTTGAGCAAATCAAGATTTCTTTAAAGGCTTCTGAAGTGCCATTGATGATTGATGCGTATCGTTTGATTGCTGAAAAGGTTCCTTATCCGTTGCATTTAGGAGTGACGGAGGCAGGTAATGCTAAATATGGTACGGTAAAATCTGCTATTGGGATTGGTACTTTATTGGCAGAGGGTATCGGTGATACCGTTAGAGTTTCAATTACTGGTGACCCATTACAAGAAATTCCGATTGCCAAACAAATTTTGGCGGCACTGAATTTGTCGCAAAATGGTGTGCAGCTTATTTCTTGTCCGACCTGTGGGCGTTGTCAAATAGATTTGGCTGCCTTGGTCGATAAAGTAGATGCATTAACTGCATCAATTCAAAAACCATTGAAAATTGCCATTATGGGTTGTGTGGTTAATGGTCCAGGTGAAGCTAGAGAAGCTGACTTGGGGATAGCCGGTGGTAAAGGTCAGGGTATTTTATTTAAAAAAGGTGAAATTATAGCAACATTGCCTGAGGATGAATTATTAGCAGCCTTAGCAAAAGAATTAGAAGAATTAGGGAGAGATTAAATTATGAGAATGAGTAAAGCTTTTATTCCAACTTTGCGTGACAATCCTGCTGAGGCAGATACTGTCAGCCATCAACTTTTGGTGAGAGCTGGTTTTATTAGAAAAAGTGCAGCAGGTTTATATCATTATCTGCCATTAGGTATGCGTGTATTATCTAAAATTGAAAATATTGTGCGTGAAGAAATGGACGCAGCTGATTGTCAAGAATTATTGATGCCAATTGTACAGCCGGCTGAATTATGGATGGAAACAGGTCGTTGGCATGTTTATGGGGATGAAATGTTCCGTATTCAGGACCGTCATGACCGTTCTTTCTGCTTAGGGCCTACTCATGAAGAAATGATTACTGATTTAGTACGCAATGAAGTAACTTCTTATCGCCAATTACCATTGCGTTTATATCAAATTCAAAATAAATATCGTGATGAACGCCGTCCTCGTTTTGGTTTAATTCGTGGTCGTGAGTTTGTGATGAAAGATATGTATTCCTTTGACCGTGACCCTGCAGGCTTAGATGAAAGCTATCAAGCGATGTATCAAGCTTACACCAATGTATTTAGACGTTGTGGTCTAAATTGTCGTCCTGTAGAAGCTGACGGTGGTGCTATTGGGGGCAGTGCAACTCACGAATTTATGGCTTTAGCTGATATTGGGGAAGCAACTATTGTTTACTGCGATAGCTGTGACTACGCTGCAAACGTAGAAATTGCTCCTTGTCCAAAAGATGATACCAAAATTGATGCAGCACCATTAGCTATGGAAAAAGTATCTACACCAAATTCTAAAACTATTGAAGATGTAGCAGCTTTCTTAAAAGTTGATGCTAAGCAATGCATTAAAACATTATTCTTCCAAGCTGATGAAGAGTTAATTTGCGTATTGATGCGTGGCGATTATGAAGTAAATGATGTAAAAGTACAAAAAGTTCATCCATGCTATACTTTAGAAATGGCTGAAGAAGAAGCAGTAGCGAAAGCTGTTGGCTGCAGTTTTGGTTCTTTAGGTCCTGTTGGTTTAAAAGATATTAAAATTTATGCAGATTATTCCGTAGAAAATATGGTTAATTTGGTTTGTGGTGCTAATGAAGAAGCTTATCACTTTATCAATGTAAATCCAGGCAGAGACTTCCAAGTAGAAGGTTACTATGATTTACGTACTTTAAATGAAGGTGAACCTTGTCCAAAATGTGGTGGCGTAACCAAGTATGCACGTGGTATTGAAGTAGGTCAAGTATTTAAATTGGGTACAAAATACAGTGAAGCATTAAATGCCAGCTATTTAGATGAAAATGGCAAATCTAATATTATTCATATGGGCTGCTATGGTATTGGGGTAAGCCGTACATTAGCTGCAACTGTTGAACAAAATAATGATGAAAACGGTATTATTTGGCCAAAAAATATTGCTCCTTATCATGTAGTAGTGGTACCTATTTCTGCTAAAGATGAAGAACAAATGGCTATTGCTGAAAATATTTATAAACAATTGCAGGCTCAAGGTTTAGAAGTAGTTTTAGATGACCGTAATGAACGTCCAGGTGTTAAATTTAAAGATGCTGATTTAATTGGTTACCCTGTACGCATTACTGTAGGTAAAAAAGCAGTTAGTGACAACATTGTAGAATATAAATTGAGAACTGCTCAGGAAAATGAAGAATTAACAGTTGAAGAAACAATTACTAGAGCTGTTGCATATATTAAAGAATAAATCGTTCTACAAGGTGTGATGTAAAATGGAATTATATTCTGCAACAATTTTTGAATGGGAAAAGGTAATACTTTTTCGCTTAATGATAGCAGTAATTTTAGGTGCATGTATTGGGATGGAGCGAGAACGCAAAAATCGGTTTGCCGGTTTCAGAACGCATATTCTCGTAGCCGTTGGTTCGTGTGTCTTTATGCTGGTTTCTTTATCGATGCCGATGATTGTTGCTGAATTGCCTGTTGCCGGAATTGTTAATAATGCTGACCCTGGGCGA
>JAFXJE010000039.1 GCA_017532485.1 Peptococcaceae bacterium
AAAAGTTACTTCTCCGTCATGGTCCAGCAAGGAAGCGTAAGTAAGACCTTGACATAACATTAGGCGATCTAATAATTTTTGTTCTTCTTTGGTGCGAATTTCAACAACTAAATCAAGGGTTGTCGCTGTTATGCTGCGAGATTTAATTTGATAATGTGCTGTATATTGCTTTAAGCATTGTTCTATTTCTGCAAATAGCTGTGGATTGGTTGCGTTTACAACTAAAATTAATGGTGCTTTACTAACAGGCAAAAGCTGCAAAATCAAAATGCAAATTGTCACAATAGCTGAGAGCAAGACAGCAATTTGTGCCATTCCTGCACCACAAATAATCCCTACTACTAATGACCAAAATAAAAATACTAAATCCATAGGGTCTTTAATAGCGGTGCGAAAACGTACAATGGATAAGGCACCAACCATCCCGAGGGAAATAATAATATTGGACTGGATTGTGAGGATTACAGCAGCTGTAATCAAACTCATTGCAACTAAAGAAATATTGAAATTTTTGGAGTAAAAGGTTTTGCGAGTAACATAACGATAAACACCAAAAATATAAAATGCCAATAGGGTTGTAATACCTAAAACAACGAGAATGCTTTCAGTTGTTAGTGGGGTGCCAGAAAAACCTTCGAGAAAAGAACGTTTAAAAATATCAGAAAAAGTGGTCATATTAAAACTCCTTATCTAATTGTAGAATTGCTAAAAATCAGAGAATTGCGTAAGGCATATTTTCTTGCAAGATAAAATTTAGAAAAAGTCGTCTGGCGCAAATTTTCTGTTTGTAAAGTACGGTAGATGAAATCAGGCAGATATTCATCATATTTGACTTCCATTAAATGAGTTCCTGTTGGTAAAATTGGCCGTTTGGCAATCTGTTCGTCGAAAAAATGGGTAAAATCAACAGATGATGAGATATATTGGTCAAAAGTAATGCGAACATTGCCATTAGGAAAAACAAATGGTGTTCGAAAATAATCTGTGATAATTGCAGGACGAAGTTGTGTTGTTTGCATCTGAAGCACAAATTTACGCAAAAGTGGTGGTAAATTGTTGAAATCAGGAAGTGAGTGTCCTTGAATTAACAGATTGTATTGCTCCATTGTCAATGGACAGGAAAATTTTTTGCCCATGCCATGTTCTTTACGCTTCAACTCCAGCGAAATTCGTGCTGAAGAATGGTTGTAAATACGGATACGAAATTTTTCTCGCGGGTCTGTACCAGATTCATTTTCATGGTAACAGCGATTATGATAATCGTCAAAATACAGACTGCGAACCCAATAACCGTTGCTCTGAAGACTATGTGCATCTTTTGATAAAATTGTGGTAATTCTGGATTTTAAAACGGCTAGCTGCGTCTCGCTGCAAAGATATTTTAATTCATGGCGAGGTTTTTTATCTTGCATAAAATCACTCCTGTTTTTGCCACTGGGCATAAATAGTAGTATCTTCGCTGATTTTACCATTAAATGCTTGTCCATCTGCTGTGCACCAGCCTAAAAAAGTGTAGCCATCTAGTGTAGGCACAGGCAAGGTGATGGATTCGTTAGGTTTTAATGAATAGTACCAATATCGAGAGTCAAGTTGTGTATCACACATTAAGGTATAATAGGTAGTATTATGGCACCAAACATCATAAAGAAATTCAGCTCTTTTAGTTAAAAATGTATAGATATAAGCACTATGTTCAGCTAAAGTATCAAATTGTACGGTGTTGATATTTTTTTCACTATGAGCCCAGCGCAATTTATCTAATTCCCATGATGCAGCAATTTCTGAACAAAGTTCAGTTAAAGTGTTTTGCAGATAAGCATTTGTTTTTGGGTAAATTTCTTGATAAATATTTTTCAGTTCTTGTTGAAATGCTATTTTCTCATTTAAGGCTCCGTACCAGTAAGAATAATAGAATTTTGTATTATAAGTTTGTGCTGCGTGCAAATTTTTGATGATACGCACTGAAAAATCTCCATTCCCACAGGACCAATCGTAATCCCAGACAGGACCTGCGTAAAGCACGCTTCTCTGCTCATGGTCAGCAGCAGGTTTATAAAAATATTGGCTGGTTAATCCACTATCAAGATTTTCAAAAAATTCTTCGACAAAATACTTTTTACACCAAGAAGTCAAATCAATATAGTCTAAGTAAGAATGACCTGCGTCATTGTATCCGTCTTTTGCTAGGAGTGCCTGTTCAAATTCGTTTACATAGTTACTGATGTAGGCCATTTCTTCTCGGGAGGCAAACTCAGGACTTTTTACAACGACAGTCTGTTTTTGTTCTGTTTGAAAGCAGGTATTTTCTAATTCATAACGTTCTTGTAAATCCATCTCCAATAGATAACCACCAGTAATATCGGAAGGATTATTGGATAATTCAAATCCTTTTTGAGCTAATGGCTCCATAGTTGTAAATGGAGCAAAAGAGGTCAAGTCTCTTTCGTTGGCTATTTGATTGGCTTGGTCTAAGTTAGTAATAGCCAATCGTGTTTCAGCAACTTCAATTGGTTCGCATAATTGATAAAGTCCAGTGTATTCGCCGTTCAAGTAAAGGTCGACATAGCGAGTGTTTGGTGTGTCACTCATTTGCAGTATATCGCGCGCAAACGAATAGACCAGTGCGTTGCGTAAAGAAGAAGCATCTAGATAATTGGCGATTAAACACCAAGTTTGTCCCTGTGGCATATCAAGTAAAGGAGTTGCTTCGGTAAGTTTTAAATTGTAAGGGCGTTTATCGTAAAGCCAACTGGCGTTACCACGACCTTTTATATAATCTAAAGTTCCTTGATAATTATATGTGCCGTCCTCTTCGATAAGTGTGAAGCTGCCTGCTTCTTTTATTGTACGGTCTGCATGGATTTGCTTCATGGAGCCACTCTGTGTTTCAATATAGATGGCAGGCAAATGTTCCGACTGTAAAAAACAAATTTGTGCTTGCTCTAAGAGAGTAGCCTTATTGTCGTAAAGTGCGAATGAATATGGTGTATTGAGAGAAAAAGAAGAAAAATCATCAACAAAGTGTTGGTCAACAGCAATATCATTTTTCTCGTATTGAGGAAAATGGACATCCGTAAGCGCACAATAGGAGGGGAGGAAGGCATAATAAGTCCCACCATCCTGCCAGAGAGTGATGGATTGTGTACCATTTTTATCTTCAATGAGCAGAGAAATTTCAGCAAGAGAATTGAGACGATCTGATTTTTCCCAAGATAAAAAAAATAAAGCACTGCTTAAGAGTAAGCCAATGGAAAGAAATAAATAAAAAAATCGTTTCACTAGATTACCCCCTTGATATTTAATGGTCTTATTATAGCGAAAAAGCATCATATTCGCAAGAAGTTGGCGTAAAAGCTTCATTGTGAGAAACAGACAAAAAAATAACACTCCTTCGCAAGAAAGGAGTGTTAAGTAAGCCGGTGATGGGATTCGAACCCGCGACCTGCTGATTACAAATCAGCTGCTCTGCCAGTTGAGCTACA
>JAFXJE010000040.1 GCA_017532485.1 Peptococcaceae bacterium
AGCATCTTCCGAAGTTTCTTCCATTTCATCATCATTATTAAGTGTAATATACTGTTCTTCAGCTGCTTCTTCTTTTTTATCTTTATCGGCAGGAGCATCAGCTACCTCAGCCTCAGGCAAACTTTTATCGGCTAATTTTTTTACCACCAAAGTTGTCACTACAGCAATACCTGTAGATACTACTGTTAGTACCAAAGTAGATACTATTTTTTGAATAAAGCCTTTTTTTTCTTTTTTCGCCATCACAATCTCTCCTCATTAGCTGTTAATCTAACACTTCTATATTTATTCATAGTTTATCAATTCAAGTACAGAAATGCAAGACTTTGCCTAATTACTACTGTTGTAAAACTTTAGCAAATCTAGCAGCATCAAACATGATTTTTTCTTTATCTAAAGTTGTAAATTGACGATTTTCCATCACTATTTGACCATTGATAATTGTCGTTTTCACATCACTGCCTTGGCCACTGTAAACTAAATCAGCTACAGTATCGTTCCATGGTGCATAATGTGGCTGGTCAATATCTACTAAAATAAGGTCAGCTTTTTTGCCTACTTCCAAAGTACCAATATCATCTTGCCAATGCAGTGCTTTCGCCCCATTAACAGTAGCCATTTTTAACACATCATAAGCACCGATTGCTGTAGAGTCCATAGTATTTACTTTATGCACTAACGCTGCTGTTGTCATTTCTTTAAACATATTCATATTGTTATTGCTGGAAGCACCATCAGTACCTAAAGCTACATTGACACCTTTTTGGCATAATGCTGTTACAGGAGCAATACCGCTGGCAAGTTTCATATTGCTGACGATATTATGTGCCACAGATACTTTCTTTTCTGCCAAAATATCCATATCATTATCTGTCAAATGCACACAATGCGCAGCCAAAGCAGGTACATCAAAAGCACCTAAATCTCGCAAATGTTCTACTGGTGTTTTCCCGTAGTTAGCTTTAATTTGTTCTATTTCAGATAAAGTTTCTGCTACATGAATATGCATACCAGCATTATGCAGTTTAGCTTGTTCTACCAATTTTTCCACATACGGTGGTAAACAGGTATATGGTGCATGAGCTGAAAACCAGACATGAATTCTATCATCAGCTTTGCCGTGAAATTGACGATATAAATCAATACCTTCATCCAGCTTATTTAATTGCTCATCACTAAAAATAACTACACCACGAGACAAATGCGCACGCATACCACTATCTACTACAGCTTCTGCTACAGCATTCATATGGTCATACATTTCGGCAAAAGTAGTTGTCCCAGTCATCATCATTTCCATAATTGATAATTGAGTACCACAATAAACTATTTCATCGGTCAATTTTTCTTCAGCTGGCCAAATTTTTTGCTCCAACCAAGGCATCAAAGGCATATTATCAGCATAGCTGCGCAATAAACTCATTGGGGCATGAACATGAGTATTAACTAAACCAGGCATCGCAACAGTTCCTTTACCGTCGATAATTTTAGCCCCTTGTGCTAGTTGTTCATCAACCTTACCCACAGCGACAACTTTATTACCTTCGATTAAAATATCGCCTGAAAAAAGAGGCTGGTCTGTCATGGTCAAAATTTGTGTATTTTTAATCCAAATCTTTTGGTTTTTTACCATTTCCACCATTTCTTTTTCTCCTTTTTCACTGTTTCTTCTACTTCAGCAACAGTTTCTTTAACATCTTCAACTACTTCGTTAAAGTCTTCTTTCAATTCTTGAACTTCTTCTTTAAAATCGGCTTCTACTTCACCAAATTCTCTATTTAATTCAGCGAATTCCTCTGCCATTTCATCTTTAAATTCAGCAAAATCTTCTTTTAATTCTGCTACTTGTTCTTTTACTTCTTCAACAATATCTTCAACAATTTCTTCTACTGCACTTGTCAGGCTTGCTTCATCATTAAATAACGCTGTGCTGAAAGCTTTGGAATCAAAGAATTCCATTTGGTCAATTTGTTCGCCAACACCAATTAGTTTAACAGGCAAATCAAACTCATGTTTAATCCCAATTACTACGCCGCCTTTAGCTGTACCGTCTAATTTAGTTAAAATTACACCAGTAACACCTGTCGCTTCGCCAAAAGTTTTTGCTTGGGAAATAGCATTTTGACCTGTAGTAGCATCTAAAACTAATAATACTTCGCGTAAGCAGCCTTCTGCTTCACGGTCAATAACTTTGCGAATTTTGCTTAATTCGTTCATTAAGTTAGTCTTATTTTGTAAACGGCCTGCAGTATCTACAATCAACACATCAGCATTTCTGGATTTAGCCGCAGCGATAGCATCAAAAACTACTGCAGCAGGATCTGCACCTTCTTGATGGGCAATAACATCTACGCCTACACGCTCGCCCCAAATTTTTAATTGTTCGGCCGCAGCAGCTCTAAAAGTATCACCAGCACCTAAAATAACTTTATGCCCCTGTTCTTTTAAGATATAAGCTAATTTGCCAATACTAGTAGTTTTGCCTACACCATTAACCCCAACCATTAAAATGATATTTAATTGACCATCTACTAAATTCAAACTAGCTACTTCTTCACCCATCAATTTAGAAATTTCATCAATTAAAGCATCTTTCAGTTGGTCAGCATATTTTAATTTATCTTCTTTTTCTCTTACTCTTAAACGTTCAACTAAATAAATAGCTGTTTCTACCCCAACATCGCCTTGAATTAAGACTTCTTCTAATTCATCATATAAATCGTCATCAATCTCTTTGCCTGTGAAAGTATCAAATACTTTTTCCACAAAACCTTTTCTAGTCTTTGACAAGCTATCACTTAATTTTGAAAATAATCCCATTTAATTAGCCTCCTTATTCATAATCACTCATTTTCACTGACATCAAACGAGACACACCTTTATCTTCAATCGTTACCCCAAATAATGTGTCAGCTGCTTCCATCGTACCTTTACGATGAGAAATTACTAAAAACTGTGTCTTTTCAGAATATGCTTTGATAAATTGCGCAAATCTGTCTACATTGGCATCATCCAACGCCGACTCAATTTCGTCCAAAATACAAAATGGACTTGGTTTGACACTCAGCAAGGATAATAACAACGCAATCGCTGTCATAGCTCTTTCCCCACCAGAAAGCAAGGTCAATACTTGTTCTTTTTTACCAGGTGGCTGCGCAATAATCTCAATACCAGTCAACAGATAATCTTCTGGATCAGATAATTCTAAGCGAGCCTTACCGCCCCCAAACATGGCTTGGAACATATCAGAGAAATGAGCATTTACTTCATGGTAAGTTTCCTCAAACTTCTTCGCCATGATTTTTTCCATTTCCTGAATAACTTTATTTAAAGATTGTTTAGCTTCTTGTAAATCTGCCACTTGGGTGCTGAGGAAAGTCAATCTTTCTTTTACCTGTTCGTATTCTTCAATAGCTGTAAAATTAATCTCACCTAAATTGCGTAATTGTGTTTTCAG
>JAFXJE010000041.1 GCA_017532485.1 Peptococcaceae bacterium
ATAGCAAATTCTTGACCATCTTTAATCATACTGTTACGGTCAATTTGCAATTCTACCACATTAGCTGCACTAAAGCGTAAGCCTAGTTGAGCTGTCATCCCACCATAACTTGCTATCAAGCTCCCGTATCTTTCGTCTTCTGCCAAGTCGCCAATAGTCAGGACACCATCATTGCTGACAGAAGCTTCAAAACCATCTGTGGTAAAAGTCAAGGCATTACTGCCGACAATTTTTTGTGTCCCATCATTCAGAGTGGCTACTACGGTCAACTGATGACTGCTGCCCGGAGTAAATTCTGCTTGCTGATTAACCATTATTTCTATTTTGGCTATTTCTTTTTCGCCGATAATTTGCACTGGTATCCGTACTGTCTTTTTATCACCTTGAGCAACAATTTCTGTCAAACCTGATTTTTGAGCTAAGAAAATACCGTCTGTTAATAAGCCTAAACCGTTGCTTTCAGTCATCTTAATTCTGTTTTTATCTGTAACGGTATTATAATATTCATCATAAGCTTCTACTGTATAATGGGCTATTTCTCCAACCAAAAGATACTTACTGCCACTAAGGTTAATATCTTTAATTTGACCCTGTGGTGCTGTTGAAAATATACCTAAAGCTTCTACTACGCGACGTTCAGCTGCATAGCTTTCTACTGTCAATACTTTTTCGGCTGCTTCTTTACCCAACGGACGACTAACCATAGTAGTTGAGCCACCACCGTCTAAATTGACACCCTTCCAAATGCCTAACTTTGTCATAAACAAAGATAAATTACCTAAGGTCAAACCTTTGCTTTCATTAGTTCGTCCTTCGACGGCAATTAGATAAAGAGTTTTGCCATTGCCAGAGATACCGATAGCAGTTCTGGCTCTAATCCCTTTTAAAGAGGATAAATCTTTTGTATATTCTACTGCTTGACCGTTATTAACCAATAATGCGTGGCCACCGATAACTAAGCTCCAATCTCTTTGTGGTGTAACTTGATAATCTACTTGTACTCTATCGCCTACACGATAATTGGCTTTTAAATATTCTGCTGCTTGACCGTCCCCATGCAATAAGATATAGCCTTCTGGCACAGCTGTCCCAAAACCGCCTTCAAAATTGGTCGCTATTACTTCATTGTTTCTAATCAATACTTCAGCAGCCTTGCCTACATATTCATCATAGCCTCTAGTAGTCCCGCCCCACAAATCTGTATAGAGATGCAATTTATCTATATGACTATGCACACCATGTGGTTCTTCCCAATAAACTGTTTTATTCACACCTGATAAAGCATATTCATTGCCATTGGCTGCGACTGCTTTGCCTGTAAAGCCAAAAGGCTCAATATAGGCAACTCTATCTTTGGTAATACCTACACAATAGACACCTTCCAATTTTGATTGCGAAGAAGCCAATTTGCCATCAATTATAGCTGTCCCAATAGGAGCCCCTTCTGCCTTGGTGTTGTAAAAATCACCATTAATAGCTGCTAAGGCACCTGTACGGCTCGCCATTTTGCTGACGGTAGTACGCTGGGTTAATTTACCTTCGCCTGGGATAAGTGCCAGTTGGACATGAGGATTAGTCAAATCCACTTTAATCACTGCAATTTTAGCCATACCATCTTCAATATCCCAATTATAAGTCGTTAATTCAGCCCCTGCCGTAATTGGTGTTGAGCCTGTTATCGTCAATTGGTTGGTTGCTGCTTCGCTTGGTGTAGATACAAAACATAACAACCAGCTTAAAGCAAAAACGGATAAAATTCGTTTCATCACAATTCCTCCTTTATTCACCACTGCTTATTATAGCATTAAACCTAGGTTTGACCAACCCTCTAAAACTTGGAATTTAAGAATATTCTTGTTCTTTCTGATTAACTAATGCTATACTTTAAGTAATGTTATAAGGAAAGGAATTTTCTATTATGAAAAATACAATGCACAAAAAGCTCATTATGCTTATTTCGCTTAGCTGTCTTTTGGTGTTGACATTATGTTTACCACTGACAGCCTTTGCTGATGAAACATCAGAAGTAACTGTTTTATTTACCCATGATGTTCATTCACACGCAGAACAATATGCTCGTCTGGCAACTTTGATTGATGAACAAAGAGCAATATATCCTGAGGCTTTGTTAGTTGACGGCGGCGATTTCGCTATGGGTACTTTATTACAGGCTATTTATCCTACCCATGGGGCAGAGCTGCGTTTAATGGGGCAAATGGGTTATGAGGCAGTTATCTTAGGCAACCATGAATTTGACTATCGAACAGACGGTATTATTTCCATGCTGCAGGCAGCCAAGGAGAGTGGCGATATTTTGCCCTACCTCCTTTTCCCTAACTTTGACCGACAAACTACTGACGAAGAAGCGTTGAAATTATTAGCTGCTCTAGATGATTTTGACTGTCCAGAATATCTTGTTGTCGAAAAAAATGGAGTGCGTATCGGTCTATTTGCTCTATTGGGGGTAGAAGCTCGCAGCAATGCACCAACTTGCCCATTGGATATTATCGACCCAATTGAATATGCTAAAACTACTATTGCCAAAATCAAAGCTCAAGAAGATGTGGATATGATTATTGCTCTTTCGCATAGTGGCACTAATGAAAATCAGAAAAAATCCGAAGACGAGCAATTAGCTTTAGCTGTGCCAGAATTGGATTTGATTATCAGTGCTCATTCGCACACTCTGCTTGAAGAACCGATTACACATGGTCATACCCATATTGTTTCCGCCGACTCTTATGGCGCTTATTTGGGGAGCTTGACTTTAAAACCTAATGCTGAGGGACGTTGGGACGTGAGCAAATATGAGCTGCTGGCAGTAGATGAAAAAATTCGTCCTGATAGTCACATTGCTCAACAGGTAGCATCTTTTATGACAGAGGTTTCTGATACTTACTTGGCTTCTTTTGGTTATCGTGCTGACCAAGTTTTAGCTGAAAATCCTATCGCCTTTACTGAGTCTTCCGACTTAGGCCGCTACCATATTGAGCAGCCTTTAGGCAGTTTAATGGCTGATGCTTACCGAGTTATTGCCAGTGAGGCTTTAGATATGCAAATAGATTTGGCTATTGCTCCTAGTGGCACTATTCGTGATACTTATCCGCAGGGAGATTTGACTGTTACTCAAGTTTATAACAGCTCTTCTTTAGGGATTGGCCCTGACAAAGTTCCTGGTTATCCTTTGGTACAAGCTTACCTAACAGGTGAGGAATTGATGATTTTAGCTGAAATTGATGCTTCTATTTCAGATTTTATGACTACTGCTAGATTATATAATAGTGGCTTATCTTTCACTTTCAATCCGAGTCGCATGATTTTAAATAAAGTAACTGATGTTTATCTCAATCCTCTCCATGGCTATGATTTTACAACTACAGAAATTACACCTATAGCTTTGGAAAAAGACAAATTATATTCCGTCACTACCGATTTATACAGTTGTCAAATGCTGAGTGCTGTTACTGATATGTCTTATGGTATTTTAACTGTGCAGCCAAAATATGCTGACGGTTCTTTAGTTGAAAATATTGAAGATTGTATAGTTTATTTGGATGGCAAGGAATTAAAAACATGGCAAGCTATTGCTCTCTACTTGGAATCTCTGCCAGAAAATAAATCTGGTGTACCAACTGTGCCACAGTATTATGCTGAGCCACATGAACGCAAAGTAGTTGAAAATGATAAAAATAT
>JAFXJE010000042.1 GCA_017532485.1 Peptococcaceae bacterium
GGTTGTTCTTTTTCTACTTGTTCATTTTTGCCTGTTTCTTCTTTATTCACATCTTCTGCCTTATCGGTAGGTTCTTGTTTTTCGGCAGTGTCAGCTTTTGGTTTTTCCTGCACAGGCTTGTCACTTTCTGTTGCCTTTGACAAGAAAGATAAAAAATCTTCACCTGCCCCGACTGCTTGCTTATTATTGCCACCAGCAGCAGCTTTATTTACTACATTTGTACCAATACTGAATAAATTCATTCTGTACCTCCTTAATAGCGACGCTAGGCTTTACGCGTAAACACTGTAAATTCTTCGACAATTCTTTCTTGTTCCTTAGCACTTGCCGCTTGGTAAGTTTTCCATTCTTTTTCCTTCAGTTTTTCCAAGCTTTTTACTTCAATATTCATTTTTGTCATTTTATTGATACTGCGTTCCCTCTCACGAAATAGACCATGTTTTTTCTTTTCCAAAGTTTGTTGCATTCTTCGCAAATTTTCTTGATAATTGCGATAGTAAGCAATCATTTGTGGTGTTATGCCCCTTCGCGATTGTTCCTGCATATTGTTTTCTGATTGAATAAATTCATTTTTTAAATTTTCTTCTTCTATTTCCAATTGGGCAATTTCATAATTAATCTTCGCAACTTCCGCTTTTGCAGCAGATAATAGCTGTTCCTTATAGCCCATGACACTTTCTAAAGAAAACTGAAATTTCTTCATCATCAACACCTCTTAAATCATCAGCAATCTTTCATCAACTGAGTCATTAATTGAATAGTTTCATCTTTAGTAAATTTCTCATCTACTGCTTGCATCAAAAATTGATTAATCCTATCAATATAAGCTATCGCTTTATCAATCTTCGGATTAGAACCTGATTTATATGCACCGATAGATATCAAATCTTGGTTTGCATAATAAGTTGCCAATAAATCACGCATCTTTTTCGCTACATCCAAGTGTCCCTTTTCAGCTATATCATTCATCAAACGACTGACACTGGCATTGACATCAATAGCTGGATAATGATTACTTTGTGCCAAACTTCTGCTCAAAATAATATGTCCGTCAATAATACCACGCACTGTATCGGCAATAGGCTCATTGGTATCGTCACCCTCTACCAATACTGTATAAATACCTGTAATCGAGCCTTTTTCAAAATTACCCGTTCTTTCTAAAAGTTTTGGCAACTCCGCATAAATCGAAGGAGGATAGCCACGCGAAACAGGTGGTTCACCTACTGCCAAGCCTATTTCACGCTGTGCCATAGCAAAACGGGTCAAGGAGTCCATCATTAATAAAACATCTTTGCCTTGTTCTTGGAAATATTCAGCCAAAGCTGTAGCCGTCAAAGCACATTTTGAACGCAGCATTGCCGGTTGGTCAGAAGTCGCAATAACTAAAATTGACTTGGCCATACCTTCCGGTCCCAAATCGCGTTCCATAAAGTCACGCAGCTCACGACCACGCTCGCCGACTAGGGCAATAATATTAACATCTGCCCGAATATTTCTGGCTATCATACCCATCAAGGTACTTTTACCAACACCACTACCGGCAAAGATGCCCATTCTCTGCCCTTTGCCGATAGTTAACAAACCATCTATTGCCTTAATTCCGAAAGACATCGGCTCGGTAATTCGTGGACGGCTCAACGGATTGGAATACGGTTTATCAATAGAGCAAGTCCCTTCACATTCCACTGGACCGCCATCATCAATAATTTGTCCTATTCCATTTAAAATTCTGCCCTTCAACCCTTCTCCTACAGGTATCTTTAATTTCGCCCCTGTATTTTCAATCACGCTGCCTGAGCCAATACCTTTGACATCATCATAAGGCATCAATAATATTCTATTTTCTTTAATACCTACAACTTCGGCAAGAATTTCACCATCATCATCTAAGGTCCGAATACGACAAACATCACCAAGCTTAGCTTTCGGTCCGATAGATTCAATCATCAGTCCTACCACCTGGTCAACTACGCCCATATATTTAAACGTATCACAATTTTTTACTCGTTCCCGATATTTTTCAAACATGATGCTCTTACCTTCCGTCTAAATATAACTTATTCTAAAGCTTCTTTGATATATCTCAATTGTGTACTCACGCTGGCATCAACCACACCAGCATCAGTTTCTACTATACAAGTTCCAGGCGGCAAATCCACCTTTGGACGGATATTAATATATTCCGATTGTCCAGCAATTTCCTTAGCAAGATTTTCTTCCAAGTAAACAGCCAAACCTTCTTCGTCAGACAAATAAATATCTATCCAACGATATTCTTTAAATGTATTTAAAGCACTGCGAATCATACCCAAATACAAGCCTTTATCGTCTAATAATTGGCGATGCACCACTTTAGAAGCAACTTCTAAAGCCAAATACTTCAATTCGTCTAAATTTTTAGCCAAAATTCTTTGTTGATTTTCTTCAAAATTATCCAAAACAGCTTGCAAGGACTCGCCGATTTGACGGTTTTCCATTTTGGCTGCTTGGACACCATCTTCATAGCCTTCAGCATGGCCAAGACGATGACCTTCCTTATGACCTTGTGCTTTCGCCTGTTCCAAAGCTTGTGCTTTTTCCTGAGCTATTTGCTGTTCTGCCTCTCGGAGTAAGGAAGCCGCCTTTTTTTTACCTTCCTCTACTATCCTGTCGGCCTCTTTTTGAGCCTCAGCTACCACAGCATCTATTTCTTGGCGACGCAAAACAATTTCTTCTTCCAAATGCGCCAATTCCTCAAGCAAAGCCATTTCTTTTTCAGTTAATTCAGAACCAACAGAAACTTCTTCAACCTTTTTTTCTTCTTTTTCTTCAGCGTATTCCGCTCCTGGCGTACGCAATTTATAAGCTGTACTTACAGCAACATAATCGGCTTTAATCAAATTAGACAAGCATATCATCCTTTCCGCCTTTACTAATGTTGATTTCGCCTTCCTCTTCTAATTTACGGAATATAGCCACAATTTTTTGTTGGGCTTCGTTAACATCACGCACACGAACACCACGCAGATATTCCATGTCGGATTGGATACTTTCCGCCATACGCTTGGACATATTGCTGTAGAATACTTCCTGCATTTCCGGTGTAGCACCCTTTAAAGCCAAAGTCAAATCTTTTGGGTCTACATCGCGCATTGCTCTTTGAATATCCATTGCATCCACACCAGCAATATCTTCAAAGACAAACATCAGCTTGCGAATTTCATCGGTAAGCACAGGGTCTTTCTTCCGCAACTCATCAAAGATGTATTTTTCACTGCCACGGTCCATTGTATTAATGATTTCCGCAATATATTCCAAACCACCCAATTCGGTAAAGCCGGAAGACATAATGCTGGTAAATTTATTTTCCAAGGTTCTTTCAACCAGTTTTACCATATCAGGAGAGGTGCGTTCCATTTTAGCAATACGTTCAACAACATCCAATTTCACCGCATCAGGCAACTCAGCAATAATAGTAGCCGCCTGTTCTGTACGAGCATACGATAAAATCAAGGCAATAATTTGAGGATGTTCGTTTTGAATAATTGCCATCAAGTTCTTATAATCAGCCCGACGCACAAAGTCGAAAGCTTTTGTTTGCAAGGACTTGGATACCTTTTCCAATAATTGGTCGGCAGTTTGCGCACCGAAAGCTTTTTCCAAAACATCGCGCGCATAGTTCAAGCCACCTTCACTAACCACTTGTTGTGCCAAGCAAATGCCATAAAATTCGGTTAAAATATCATCCAAATCTTCTGCTGATAAAGCACTAGCTCTGGCAATTTCATAAGTCAGCTGCTCTACCTCGGTATCCGACAAATACTTATATACATTTGCAGCCCGTTCTGAACCTAATAAAATCATAACTGCCGCCGCTTTTTGTTGATTAGAATATCTTTCTGCCATTAGTATTCATCATCTCCCTTCAACCAATTATGAATGAGCTGACCAACAATTTCTGGATGTTCATCAGTAAATTGTTGTAATTGTTTAACCATAACACTTTGTTTACTGTCATGTACTTCTAATGCTTCGATTTCTACATCGCCACTGATAGCTTCCAGAGGTTGTTGTTCGTCCCAAATATCTTCTTCGGCAGCATTGCGACGTTTGCGAATTAACAACATAATCAGCAATACTACTAAAACAATCAACAACAATACCCCAGCTAAAACAAATGGCCAGTATTCTACCAAATATGCCTGCCAACCTGTAGGTTCAGCAACATCACTGCCATAGAAATCAGCTGCGTAAATAACAACATTTTCTTCCGGAATATTAGCTGTCGCCGCCACCAGTTCAATCAAATCATCTTTTTCTGCTTGGGTCATATCACTGCGATTAACAGTAATCCCGACATTAATATTCTCAATAACAATATCTTGTTTATTAGTTTCTTCTCTTGTTTCATTGACATAATAGTCATAATTCCAATTATTGATATACTGGCCATTGCCGCCTTCCTCATCAACAATAGGATAAGTAGCCAAATCGGCATTTGTTTCCGCACCAGGTATCCCTGCTGCTAAAATATTGCCATTACTGCCTTCCAAATAATGTTCTTCTTTATAGGTAACACCTGTATTATTGTCATTGGAAGGTGTATAAATTGTTTCCTGCTTAATACCTGTATTAGTATTTACTCTTGATGTCGCTACCACATAAACATTTTCTGCGCCTAAAACAGGTACTAAAATATTCTTGATTTTTTCCTCTACGGTTTTATCAATAATACGTTCAATTTCCAGCTTATCATTAGCTTTATTTAAAACACTGTCAGCATTTGCTTCTAATTCCTCACCTGTACCAGCATCAATTACTGATACATTAGCTGCATCCATACCCTTTACACTGGTTGCAACCAAACGTTTAACACCATTTACCTGTTCCTGCGTCAAAGTATTGCCACTAGACATAGTAATCAATACCCCAGCACTGGAGTTTTTCTGATTGCTGTTCCAAACATAGCTGTTGCCGTCATCTAAATTGATGGTAACAATGGCATGTTTTACACCACTGATAGTTTCGATAGATTTAGCCAATCTTTCCTGCAGTTGAAATAACTGATAAGCTTTACGGTCAGAGTCGGTAGTCATACTACCGATATTTTCCGTAAACAAATCATAACCAAGACCACTCTTTGGATAACCAGCTACTGCCAGTTTCATCCGAATAGCAGCCTCTTGTTTTTGGGGTACTAAAATAGTCCCCGTACCCTCAACCTTGGAAGGCACTGCATTTTCTTCTAAAATAGCCAGTACTTCTGCCATTTCGGCACTTTCCATTTCACTGACCAAAACAGTATATGGCGAATAATTCAAATAGGCCACAGTACCCATTAAAGCAACCAGCAACAAAACAGCAGCAACAATCATCAATACTCTACGTTTAGGCTCTTGTTCGCTCCACCATGCTTTCGCTGGTTCTACATATTTAGTTTTAATATCGCCTAAAGTCGCGTTCATTTTCTCGTTTGCCATCATTCATTACCTTTACTTAAGTTATTTATTATCACTAGACACTCATTCTCATAATTTCGCTATAAGCATCATGTGCTTTATTTCTTACTTGAACGAATAACTCCAACGCTGTAGTTGCTTGAGTAGAAGCAATCATTAAATCATGCAATTGGTCAGCAGTGCCTGTAGTCACCCCAACAATACCGTCGTTATCTATTTTTTCAGTTTCAACAACTTGATTCATCAAATTATTTAAAACATCCTTAAAGGAACCTTGCCCATCAACATTAGTTAAATGTGCAGGCTGTTTCTGTTCTGTCAGCATCGGTGACATCGGAATAATAAAATTAGTATTAATCATTACTTATTTCCTCCTAGCGTCCGATTTGCAAAGCTGTCGATGCCATTGCTTTAATCGCATTGATTACTGTGATATTACCTTCATAAGCACGGGAAGCCGATAACAAGTCAGACATTTCCTTAACCTTATCTACATTTGGATAAAGTACATAACCATTTTCATCAGCATCAGGATGTTCAGGGTCATACACAGGTTTAAAATCTGTCTGGTCTTCAACAATTTCCACTACTTTTACCCCTGGATTTTGGTTACCCCTTGCTCTGCTTAAATGAGAAGCAAAACTACTGGTACTGCTGCCTGGGTCTTCTTGAAAAACTACCATTTGTCTGCGATAAGGTCCACCCTCTGCAGTTCTTGTTGTTTCCGCATTAGCAATATTTTGCGCCAAAATATCCATTCTCATCTTTTGCGCAGTCAAACCAGAACCACTAATATCTAAAGAATTTAAAAAACCCATGCTTATTGACCTCCTTTAATAGCATAACGCAGACGATTAAACTTATCACTTAACAACCGTTCTGCATATTCATACTGCTTTGCTGTTTCCATCAGCAATAAGTATTCTTCGTCCAACTCGACATTGTTGCCGTCAACATTCATTGTAGTTTTATCATCTTTGGCAATAACAAATTCTGTCGAAGCAATCGCATCACGCACTTCACGCTTATTTGTTTTGAAACGCACATTATCCAACTTTTGTGCCAATTCCTCTTCAAAGGACAAGACCTTACGCTTATAACCAGGCGTTGTCGCATTAGCAATGTTGTCGGCAATTACGCGTTCTCTCTGCCACAAAGCATCCATACTTTTATTCAAAATAACTATAGAAGAACTATTCAACCAATCCATAATAAGTCACTTCCTTCACTATTTCTCCAAATAATTGCAAAACATTTCTTCAATCTAAACAAAACTCAAATAAACTGTAAATTTTTGGCAGTCGTTTCTGTCTTTTATTTAATTTACTACATACTATTACACAGTATCATTAATTCTCTGTTATCATAACATTTTTTCTATTACTATTTCAATACTTTTGTCCATACATTTTGAACTTTAGTAAAATTTTTCTCATTTCTCATGCTAACAATAAAAAAATTTAAAAGAAAAAGGCCGAGACTTTCGTCTCGACCTAGATTTATTTTCTATTGTTGTAATAAACTTAATACGCTTTGTGGTTGTTGATTAGCTTGAGCCAGCATAGATTGAGCTGCTTGAACCAAGACATTATTCTTAGTATAAGCCATCATTTCTGCTGCCATATCTACGTCACGGATACGAGATTCAGCAGAAGATAAGTTTTCATTGTTGGTATCCAAATTGTTGATGGTATGTTCTAATCTATTCTGCATAGCCCCCAGTTGAGCGCGTTGGGCAGATACGGATTGAATTGCTGCATCAAGAACATCAATAGCTCTGTTGGCACCAGCAGCAGTTGTTAAGTTCACATCTGCAATACCTAAGGCAGTTGCACCCATATCACCAATCTGTAAACTTACGCGTTGGTCAGCATCGCCATTAGCACCAATTTGGAAGACTACGCCGTTATCCATATCTTCAGCAGTTACTTTTTCGTATTCGCCTTCCAATCTTGCTTCAAGTTCCACTTTTTCTAAGACAGGAGCATCATCAGCGTTAGCTTTGAATTCCAATGGACCCATTTGCGCCATAAATTCTTCGCCTGTAATATCGGAGTATTCAGCTTCAAAAGTAATTTTGCCTTCTTTAACTGTGATTTCGCCTACGATACCTGTTAAAGCACTCACTTTTTCCTGAATAGCTTTAGCCAATTTAGCTTCGCCTGTTTCCACCACTTTGTTTACACCTGTAATTGCACCATGGTCATATTTTACTTCTAAGTCAGCTGCATTAGTAACTGCATCTTTGGCAGCAAAGCTGATGGATTCAATTTTATTTAAATTATCTAAATTAATTGTCAATTCGTAAGCATCGGCTAAATCAGATTGTTCAAAAGCAGATTGTAAGTTAGCCTTCATTTCAGCTACATTAGCACCGGACAATTTGAATACTTGACCAGCGATTTCCAATTCTTTAGCAGGATTAGCCGTAGCTACACCAGCATTTAATGGAGTTTGGAAAGTAAAGGTTACTTCATCTTTAGTATCTTCTAAAATAATAGATTCGTTCATTGTAGCTCCGGCTTTGACTACTTCATCTTTGTTGTCAAAAATTCTGAAAGTTTGACCGGCAATTGTAATGGTAGAATCATTGGCGATTTCATTTTTTCTGCCTAAATCCAATTCATAAGTTACAGTAGCATTTTTCGCAGGATTTGGCACAGTTTCTTTAACACCAGCTACTACTGTAGATTTCAATGGACCTTGAGTACCTACTGTAACACCATCTGCTGTGACAGAAGTATATTGTAATTCTGTTAATTCAGGGGCTTCGCCAACTGCAACTTTTTCAATGGTAAATGCACCATTAGCAACAGCACTTACGATATAACCATTAGCACCAGCACCATTACCATCAAGTTTAGTATAAACTTTATCACGTAATTCTGCCAATTGGGCTGCAATAGTTGTTTTACCATCGATGTCAATAGCAACAATATTTGCGCCAGTAGGAGCCGCGCCAGCTGCAGCACTGTAAAATTCATATTTAGTACCAGCGATTGTTACGGATTCACCAACTTTAAACTCTGTCACACCTGCATCTTTACCATCTGTAATTTGGATACCATCTGTATCAAATGCTGCATCCAGTACAGTAGTACCACCACCGGACAATCTAACAACTGCATCTTCAGCGGCCCCAGCTGTTTGGTTGGTTAAAATTAATTGAGCACCATTTACTTGAGCAGTAAATTGTTGACCTAATACTGCATCTTGATTGATTTTATCCATTACATCTATTAATTTATCATTAGCAGTAATGTTGATTTCTACACCATTGATTTCCAATGTTGCATCTTTATTAAAAGTAGCGTCACCATCTAAACCTGTAAATTGCAGAGTTGTTACTTCTTTACTAGCCACAGCTGCTACATCAGCAATGCTGATAGTCAAAGAAGCTTGGGAACCAGCAGCAGTAGCACTTAATGGTACACCATCTTCAAAAGTAGCTGTTGCTTGAAAATCTACATTAGTCACAGTTTTAGCTGTTTTGGCATCATAAAGAGCTTTAGCTTCATTGTAAGCTGCATCAGCTGCTTCCTGTTTAGCTTTGTTATTGGCATCAACAAGCGTTATCATATAAACACGTGTGGGCTGAATGATGCCTTTATAGGTGCCTGCACAAACGACCGTGTTGCTTTCTTCGTCATAGGTGGGATTAAAGGTAAGCACGGTACACAGCGAAGCTGCCCCTACAGTTTGTACAGCAACAGCGCTAAGAGTAAGCATAGCCAATATAAAGCAAATGA
>JAFXJE010000043.1 GCA_017532485.1 Peptococcaceae bacterium
CATGAAAACAGCTTTGGTAGAAAAAGATGCTTTGGGCGGCACTTGCTTAAATAGAGGTTGTATCCCAACAAAAACTTTAATGCACGCAGCTAATGTTTATCGTGAAGTGGGCGAAAGTGCTGCTTTGGGTTTACATTTCGGGGAAGCAAGCTACGATTTTGGTGAAATGCACCAACGCAAAAATGATGTTATTGGACAATTGCGTGACGGTATTGCTCAATTATTAAAAGCCAACCAAGTAGATGTTTATGCCGGCAAAGGTATTATTTTGGACAGCAATAATCTTCAAGTAGGCGAGGAAACCTTAAATGGTAAAAATATTTTAATTGCAGCCGGTTCCGTACCAGCAGTACCGCCAATCAAAGGTGTAGATTTAGACGGCGTTGTAACCAGCGATGCCATCTTAGACGGTGCAGGTTTAGACTGCGAACGCTTGTTAATTGTCGGTGGTGGTGTAATCGGGGTAGAAATGGCGTCTATTTATGCTGCTTTGGGTAAACAAGTAACTATCGTGGAAGCAGCAGAACGCATTTTACCACCACTAGATAAAGAAATTTCGCAAAATTTATCTATGATTATGAAAAAACGTGGCGTGGAAATTTTTACTTCTGCACTGGTCAATGAAATCAGCAAAAATGACAATGGTTTAGTTTGTCAATTTACCGATAAAAAAGGTGAAAAAGAGGTAGAAGCCGATGTAATTCTCTTAAGTACAGGGCGTCGTCCAAGCAGCAACTTATTTGCAGAAGGCTTCGCTGTCGAAATGAATGAAAGAGGTTATATTGCTGTAGATGAACAGTATCGTACTTCGATAGCAAGCATTTATGCTATTGGCGATATTATCGGTAAAATCCAATTGGCTCATGCAGCTGAAGCACAAGGTATCACAGCAGTAGAAAACATGGCAGGTCTAGCAGAAAACAGTGTTAATGCTGACCTCGTGCCATCTTGTGTTTATACTACACCGGAAATTGCTTCAGTAGGTATCACAGCTGATGAAGCTAAAAAAATTGGGAGAGAAGTTATTACTGGTAAATATGTGATGAGTGGTAATGGCAAAACTATCATTGAGCAGCAAGACAGAGGTTTTATCAAAGTTGTCTTTGATAAAGAAACAGAAGTCATCTTAGGTGCGCAATTGATGTGTGCTAGAGCTACAGATTTAATCAGTGAATTGGTCACAGCAGTATCATTAGGCTTGACCAAAGAGCAATTAGCCCGTACCATGCGGCCACATCCAACCTTCTGTGAAGGCATTACCGAAGCAATTGAAGCTGCTAGTGGTCATAGTATTCATACTATGCCAAGCAGACGATAAGAAATAGGCTGTCTAGTTAAGAAAAATGCTTAATTAGACAGCTATTTTTTATCGCAAATACAATCTACTTTCCGTAGGTTGTATCAAACTAGGCTGTCATGTTATGCTAACCATAACAGAGAGGAGAGTGTATGATGAATCAATATGTAACAGGGGCGGTTATCAAGAAACGTCGCGAAGAAAAAAATTTAACTCAATTGGAATTGGCAGAGATATTAAAAGTAAGTGATAAAGCCATCTCCAAATGGGAGACGGGTAAAGGCTATCCCGACATTACCTTGCTTGAACCATTGGCAAAAGCGCTGGATATGTCGATGATAGAATTATTATCCGGCAATGATATAGTAAATCAGAATAGAGGCTTTAATATGCTGCGTTCCAAACTGTATGTCTGCCCAATTTGCGGCAATGTATTATATGCCACCGGAGAAGCAGTTATTAGCTGCTGCGGTGTAACCTTGCCTCACTTGGAAGCAGAAGAAGCTGATGAGCAACATTTTCTCCAAATAGAAAATGTCGAAGATGAATATTTTATTTCCGTAGACCATGAGATGACCAAAGAGCATTATATTTCCTTTTTCGCAGCCGTCTACGATAACGAAATCAACATC
>JAFXJE010000044.1 GCA_017532485.1 Peptococcaceae bacterium
CATCTGTAAATTTTGCAAAGCATCTTTTATATTTTCCCAGCTTACACCCAAAGTTCTAGCTATCGCAATAGCCGCCATACTGTTAGCGACTTGGTGCTGACCAGGTACATTCAGTTTAATCGTATGGCGTTCTTCACCCCAACACAAGTCATAAACTGTCTCCGTCGCACTTTCTACGATATTTTCTGCCCACAAATCACCTTGTCCTGCTACTAAACTATACCAGAAAACATTTCCACGGCAAGTATCCAGCCAAGGTAAAATCCACTCTCTGTCCTGCCAATTTAAAGCTACTGTCCCCTCTTGAGGAATATGGGCTAGAAGCTCACATTTAGCCTGTGCTATTTTTTCCTGCGAACCTAATAATTCACTATGCACTTTGCCAATATTGGTAATGATACCGTAATTTGGCGCAGCTAATTGACAAAGAAAATCAATCTGCCCTAAGCCACGCATCCCCATTTCCACTACAACTGCTGTGGTTTCTTCTTCAATAGCACACATAGTCAAAGGTAAACCTAATTCATTATTATGATTACCTTTCGTCGCTACAATCTTACCTGTCATACTTAAAATTGATGTCAACAAGTCTTTAGTTGAAGTTTTACCGGTACTGCCAGTTACAGCTACTACAGGCAGATTATCTATTTGGCGCAAATATTTGGCTAATTGCTGAATAAATGCTACCCCGTCCTCAACTAAAAGGTAATTCATCTCCGGTAAAATATATTCTTCTTTAGAAATCACTACTGCCGCTGCTCCAGCCTGCCAAGCTTGCTGTAAATAGCGATGACCGTCTGTATTTTCACCAACAATGGCTACAAATAGATCACCAGCTTTTACTTGTCGGCTGTCAATGGCTACTCCACCAATGGCACGATATTCTGTTTCTTGAAAGCTGCAGCCCAAAGCATCAGCTATTTCAGCTATTGATGGCTTCACAGTAATTCCCCCATATCAACTATTTTTCTTATTTTCAATAGCAATTTTTGCTTCTTCGTAGTCGTCAAAATGATGTTTTACGCCCTGCACATCTTGATAATTTTCGTGACCTTTACCAGCCAACAAAATCACATCACCTGACTTCGCCATATCAACTGCAAATTGAATTGCCTTTCGTCTATCCACTTCTACATGATATTGTTCTGGCTGCATCATCATTTCCACCCCAGGTAAAATATCCTGCAAAATGCTTTCTGGATTTTCTGTGCGTGGATTATCAGAAGTTACCACACAATAATCACTTAATTGCGCAGCTACTTTCCCCATAATTGGACGTTTAGTTTTATCTCTGTCACCACCACAGCCAAATACAGTAATAACTCTGCCTGCAGCAAAAGCCTTGGCTGTTTCTATTACATTACGCAAGCCATCTGGCGTATGAGCATAATCAACAATAACAGTATAATCTTCTGCACCTTCTACCGCTTGAAAGCGACCATTTACCCCTGCTACTTTTTCCAAAGCAGTTATTACTTCTTCCACAGGGAAGCCTAAAGCTTCACCTACTGCTAAAGCAGCCAGGGAATTATAAACATTAAATTCACCGTTTAATTGCAAATTGACAGGATAGTCATCTACTACATAGTGAACGCCGTTGGCTGTTACTTGAACATTTTCTGCTTTCCAACTAGCTTCTTTTTGAATACCATAAGTAATTACAGGCACATTAGATGCTACCATAAAACGAGTTGCCCAAGCATCATCCAAGTTAATTACTGCTAATTTTTGCAAGCCAGCTTTTTCCCCTCCTGCACCCATCATGCTGAATAAGATTGTTTTAGCTTGACAATATTTTTCCATAGTTTCATGATAATCCAAATGGTCTTGAGTCAAGTTGGTAAACACAGCCACATCAAAATCACAGCAAGCGACACGCTGTAATTCCAAGGCATGCGAACTTACTTCCATCACAACATATTGAATATTTTCTGCGACCATTTCAGCCAAAATTTGCTGCAATTCCAATGACTCAGGTGTAGTGCGGTCACCCTCTAAAATTCTATCACCAATTCGATTATGAATAGTCCCGATTAAGCCCGTAGTTTTACCTTGAGCAGCTAAAATTTCGCAAATTAAATTACTCGTTGTAGTTTTTCCATTTGTTCCTGTTACACCGATTAATTTCAACTTTTGACTTGGATGTTCATAATATGCGTTACTCAACTGAGCTAAAGCCAAACGAGCATCTTCAACTAAAACCCAAGGATAATCATAACCACAGTAGCTTTCATCAGTAACAACAATAGCAATAGCACCATTATCTAACGCTTGTTGAATATACTGATGTCCATCCTGCTCAAAGCCTTTTATCGCAACAAAAACATTGCCTAGCTGCACTTTACGAGAATCGTACTGAATTCCAGTAATTAATAGACCTTCTAAAATACAATGTTTCTTATAAGTAACTTCTTGCAGTAATGTACTCAGCTTTTTCATAATCATATCCTCCATACCTATTTCTTGCTTTTAGCAGCTTCTGCTTCCTTTTCCAAGATTTCTTGCTGCATTTTTTCTTCTTCATTCATTCGTTCAATTTCATTGCCGGAAGTGAAAGACACATTAACTACCGTTCCTATAGCGACTAACTCTCCCGGACTAATACTTTGCCTATAGGCCAAACCACTGCCGGTAATAGCAGGAGTAAGACCAAGACCATTTAAAATACGGTCAACTTCTTTAATGTTTTTCCCAGTTAAATCAGGCATTACAAATTCCGTTGTTTCTGCTGGAGCACAATAGAGATAAACATCTGTACCAGCCGGAACTTTTGTACCACCCGCCGGTATATAAGTATACATGATTTCGCCTTGAGTTTCCACTATTGGATTTAAGCCAGCATCAATCAGCGCATTAATTGTCGTCATAGCATTACACGCATCTAAGGCAGGTACATAAACTTCTTGCTGCTGCTCGCGATCGTCTTTCAAAGTCATAGTACGTGGTACTTCCAAATAACGTAAAGTATCCTCCAAAATACTGCTGAAAACAGGACCTGCAACTAAGCCGCCTGCTGCTTCACTAGTGGCTGTATCAACAATAACAATACAGGCAATTTGTGGCTTATCAGCAGGTGCAAAACCAGCAAAAGATACCACCTTTTCATCAGCAGAATAGCCACCTTCGGTAGATACCTTTTGAGCCGTACCCGTTTTACCGGCAATTTTATAACCTTCAACCGCACCACGTTTACCTGTACCATTAGCAACTACATTTTCTAAAATTCCCCACAATTCTTCAGCCGTATCCTGTGAAATTACGCGTCTAACAACGCGTGGCTCTCTTTCCTCGATAACATTGCCATCTTTATCAGTAATCTTTTGGACAACATATGGTTCCATCAGCTCGCCACCATTAGCCACAGCTGAAATAGCTGTAATCATTTGCATCGGCGTATAAGCATTAGCCTGCCCAATCGCCATTGCCGCTAAATCATAAGGTACTGCTGCGTTTTCACTAATCATCAAACTTCTTGCTTCCCCAGGTAAATCAATCTGGGTACGCACATCCATCCCAAAGCCTTGCATATAGTCATAAAACTTTTCTTTGCCTAGACGTTCCACAACCTCTGCAAAAACAGGGTTACATGAGTTGGCTACTCCATCTGCAAAAGTTTCATTGCCATGACCTACCAATTTATGACAATTCATCTTCATTTTTCCGATATAATAATGCCCAGGACAATAAAATTGGTCTGTTGCCGAAGTCACCCGTTCTTCCAAGACCATGGCAGCTGTTAAAATTTTAAAAGTAGAACCAGGCTCATATAAGCTGGAAACTGCAGGATTATTCCACAAACTCGTATCATACGCATTATAATGGTTCGGGTCATAGTCAGGATAATTTCCCACTGCTAAAAGAGCACCTGTTTTTACATCCATTACCAAAGCTGTTGCACCGGCTGCATCCTGCTCTAAAACGACCTTTTTCAATTCCCGTTCCACAATATATTGAATAGTTTCATCTATAGTCAAATAGATATTATGCCCTGCTTCAGGCGGGATAAACTGTTGATTGGCCAATGGTATTTCATTTCCGCCCCCATCATACTCAATTAACACTTTACCACCGTTGCCGACTAACTCACTTTCATATTCTAATTCCAAGCCATTTAAACCCTGGTTGTCAATACCGGCAAAACCAATCAGTTGACTTGCCAATGTTCCTTTAGGGTAAGAACGTTTCGCTTCTTCATGAAAATATACGCCACGATACGATAATTCACGGATTTGTTTAACCTGTGCATCATCCACGTGCCGTTGTATGTATTCAAAGCTCGTATTTTTTTC
>JAFXJE010000045.1 GCA_017532485.1 Peptococcaceae bacterium
ACTGATTGTCGATTATTGTCACAAGAATAACTGTGTAGTCATTGTGATAACTCATGCTTTAAAGCAGGCTATGCGAATTGCTGATATTGCTTTATATATGCAGGAGGGTAAATTGGTTGAATATGGTGCTGCTTCGCAGGTGTTGACAACACCGCAGAAAAAAGAAACCAAGCAGTTTATAGATTTTTATAGTCTATAGGGGTATTTTTATTACTTGCATTCTAAGATAGAATGCAGTAGAATATAAATATAAATAACGAATCCGAGTCTGTTCGTAGGGAGCAGACCTATGGGTATTGACCGTTAATTCAATGCCTCCCGTATTTGGAAAGGATTTGGGACTATTACCAATTCATTTTCATTTATTTTGGGAGGTATTTTTTATGGGAACTGCGTACAATGGTAAAATTGCTCGCATTAATTTGACTACCGGCGAAATCAAAGTAGAAGCTTTAGATTTGGAAATGGCTAAAAAATTCATCGGTGGTAGAGGTTTGGGGACAAAAATGTTGTATGATGAAGGTTGTGCAACTGTAGATCCATTATCCCCAGAAAACAAATTGATTTATTTAACAGGTCCAATGACAGGTACTTTAGCTCCAAGTGCTGGTCGTTACATGGTTGTTACTAAATCTCCATTAACAGGTATGATCGCTAGCTCCAACTCCGGTGGTGTTTGGGGTGTAAGATTAAAACATGCTGGTTGGGATGGCTTGATTGTTGAAGGTAAATCCGAAAAATTATGCCGTATCAACATTGAAGATGACAAAATCGAATTATTACCTGCTGAAGAATTTGCAGGTATGCAATCCGAAGCGTTAGATGACAAATTAAAAGAATTATATCCAAAATGTTCTGTATTGAATATCGGTCCTGCTGGTGAACATCAATCTTTATTAGCAGCTATCATGAATGATAAAGACCGTGCTGCCGGCCGTAGTGGTGTTGGTGCAGTTATGGGTTCCAAAAACTTAAAAGCTATTACAGTAACTGCTAGCAGCAATACTTGCCAAGTAACAGACTTAGCTGCTTTGAAAGCGTCCTCTATGGATTGTCGTAAATTATTAAAAGAAAACTCTGTTACTGGTGAAGGCTTAGCTGCTTTCGGTACAGCTGTATTAGTTAATATCATCAACAGCACAGGTTCTTTACCAACTAAAAACTGGCAAGAATCTTACTTTGATAAAGCTGACGATATCTCCGGTGAAACTATGAAAGATACCTGTTTAGTAAGAAATTCTGCTTGCTATGGCTGCCCAATCGCTTGTGGTCGTGTAGTTGATATCGATGGTAAAGTTGTTGGTGGTCCTGAGTATGAACCATTATGGGCTTATGGTGCTAACTGTGGCTTAAATGACTTAAAAGCAATCAACACAGCAAATATGTTATGTAATGAATATGGTTTAGATGCTATTTCTACACCATGTACAATTGCTTCCGCTATGGAATTATATCAAAGAGGTTATATTACTGAAGAAGAATGTGCTGGTGTACCATTAACATGGGGCAGTTCTGAAGCTATCATGGAATGGACAAAACGCATGGGTGAAGGCGAATTGCCATTGGCTAAATTAATGGCTGACGGTTCTTATCGCTTATGCGAACATTATGGTCATCCAGAATATTCTATGAGTGTTAAAAAACAAGAAATGCCTGCTTATGATGCTCGTGGTATTCAAGGTATCGGTATCACTTATGCTACCTCCAACCGTGGTGGCTGCCATGTTCGTGGCTACTTGATTTCTCCTGAAATTTTAGGTTTGCCAGAACAGTTAGACCGTACAACAACTGAAGGTAAGGCTAAATGGGCTATGATTTTCCAAGACTTAACAGCAGTTATTGACTCTATGGGTATGTGTTTATTCTCCTCCTTCGCTTTAGGTGCTCCTGAATATGCAGCATTATTAAATGCAGCTACAGGTACAACATATACACCTGAACAATTATTAGAAGTTGGTGAACGCATTTACAACATTGAACGTTTATTCAACAAAGCTGCAGGTATGAAACCTGAAGATGACAGATTACCAAAACGTTTATTAGAAGAACCTATTCAAAACGATTTGTCTAAAGATATGGTTAGCCAATTACCTGTTACTTTACCACAATACTATGAAGCTCGTGGTTGGGTAGACGCATTCCCAACTCAAGCAACCTTGGAACGTTTAGGTTTAGCTGAATAAAATTTAAGTTTTTTTGAGGGAGATGTATTTACATCTCCCTTTTTTCTATGAATAATGCTAAAATGAAAATATAAAAATAAGAGGGGGAGGGATAGGCATGTTGGAAGTTCGTCTTTTTGCTACTCTGCGTGAAGGTAGAGAAAAGGTTTATTTTTTAGAAGCAGAAAAATATAAAGTTCCTGCTGACATTTTAGATGAGTTAAAAATACCACATGAGGAAGTAGCGATTACTTTAATCAATGGCAGACATTCTAAATTGGATACATCGTTAAAAGACGGTGACTTGGTAGCGATTTTTCCTCCGGTGGGAGGCGGCTAATGGAAGAAAGATTTATTAGACAAACGGTATTGCCGCAAGTAGGAACAAGTGGGCAGGAAAAAATCGAGAAAGCTGTGGTTACGGTTATCGGTGCTGGTGGTTTAGGATGTCCTGTTTTAACCTATTTAGTAGAAGCTGGGGTGCAGCAAATACGTATAATTGATTGTGATGTTGTCGGCTTAAGTAATTTAAATCGTCAGTTTTTGCATACAACACAAGATATTAATAAGCCTAAAGTGCAATCGGCAGCGGAAAAATTGCAGCAATTAAATCCACAAGTTCGTTTGGAATTAATTGACCAACGCTTAACAGTAGAGAATATGGCAGAATTAATTGGTGCGCCGGATGTGGTTGTTGACTGCTTGGACTCGATTGCTGTGCGTTTATTGGTGGGTGAATATTGTTTAAGGTACGACATTCCTTTAGTAGAAGGTGGAATTAAAGGGTTTTATGGCTGGGTAACAACGATTAACCGTAAGACGCCTTGTTTGGCTTGCTTAGGCTATCATGCCGAGATGGAGGAAACAGAAATACCAGTATTAGGAACGACAGCTGGTGTTATTGGCAGCCTTCAGGCTAATGAATGTTTGAAATTGATTTTAGGGGCAGGAACACCATTAACAGGAAGAATGCTGCATTATGACGGATTGTCGGGAAGTATAGATGAAATTGCTTTGCAAATTAATCCGAATTGTCCTGTTCATAGTAAATTGTGTTAGAAAATTGTAGAGGAGGAGCCGTATGGAAAATAAACGAGTAGCAATTATAATTTCCAGTGATTCCGGTTATCGTGGAGAAAGAGAGGATGCCAGCGGTCCGGTTATTAAAGAAATCGTAGAGAGTAAAGGCTATCAGGTAGTATCAACAATTATTTTACCGGATGAACAAGAA
>JAFXJE010000046.1 GCA_017532485.1 Peptococcaceae bacterium
AAAAATGGTGAAGTTTATGTTTTTGATTGTGGAGTGAAAAGTGATGATACAGCTAATTATTTGGCTTATTGTGGGGTGAATACGGTAGACGGTATTATTCTTTCACATGCTGATAGCGACCATAGTGGAGGTTTGGCGAAAATAATTCAAAATTTTACGGTGAAAAAATTATATTTAGAAGAACATCAGGTGCAGAGAGAGGAGCTGGCATTAGAAGGGTTGCCTGTGGCGTCGATAAAGAAAAATCAAAGCGTAAAATTAAAACAAGGGAGTATAAATTTAGTGCCTTTTGACCATGGCAATACAGAAGATAATGGTTGTCAATTAGTAGCCATTATAGATTATAAAGATTGGAGAATTGTATTTCCAGGTGATGCTGGCTTGACGGAAATAGAGCAGATAGCGAAGCTGGTTAAAGAGGTAGATATTTGGACAGTGCCACATCATGGCAGCCGTTATAGTGGCAACGAAAAATCGTATGCTGAACTAGCACCAAAGATTGCCGTTATTTCTGCAGGCAAAGGAAACCTCTATGGCCATCCACATCAAGAAATTTTAACCATTTTGGATAAGTATGCAGAACAAATTTACCGTACAGATAAAAACGGAGTAATTAAATTCCGTCTGCCTTAATAAAAATGTGCATTTAGGTAAACTTTTTTCGTCTTTTCTCAGATTATTCATGTTTTTTTCGAAATTTTATGCTATAATAAATGCTAGATTAGTGTGACATTACAAAAGAAGGATGAGATAGATGAAGAAAAAAATTACGGCGATAGTTTTATTGACTACTATGCTTCTTGGTCTTTTGCCAAGTGCAGCGATGGCTGATTTAATTACAGAAAAAACTCCGAATATTAACGCAGTAAGTTATATTGTTTTGGAACAAAGCAGTGGAGAAATTATTTTAGGGCAAAATTATGATGCTCAATTTACACCTGGTGATTTGGTTCAAATGATGACTGCTGTTTTGGCAATCGAAAGTGGCAAATTAGATGAAACTGTAACTATTGGAAAAATTCCTGAAGAAGTCAGAGGAACGCAGGTATATTTACGTCAAGGGGAAAAATATACTTTAAGACAATTAGTAGAGGTTATGATTCTTTGGTCAGCCAATGATGTGGCTTATGTTATTGGTAATTATCTCGGCAATGGACATGATAAATTTGTAACTAGCATGAACAAAAAAGCGCAGGCTTTAGGTATGACCAATACAGCCTTTATCAATTCTTATGGTTTAGAGGTGGAAGGTCAAGTTTCCAGTGCCAAGGATATGGCTGTTTTAGCGTGTTATGCTATGGGTTTGGACGAATATCGTAAATTCGCGGCTAAAGATATTATTAACTGGCAAGGCGAAAGTTATCAAAAGCCTCTTGGTAATAAAAATCAATTATTATCCATGAATGAGAATGCTACAGGTGTTAAAGGCGGCAGTGCGATTAATGACCTTTATGCAGTAGCGGGTGCTATTGAGCGCGATAATATGGAATTGGTCGGGGTAATTCTTGGTGCCAGCACCGATGCTGTTTATGAAGAAATGCAAAAAATCATTAACTTTGGTTTTGATAACATAAGATCAGTACCTGTGGTACGCAAAGATGCACTGCAAACAACTTTGGTGTTTGACGAGCAGGCAGTACATGTAGTTGCCAGCAGTGGTTATACAGTGCTGCAGCAAAAAGGAACAGCTTCTATTGTCAGTTATCAGACTAAATTAAATGATATTGAATTGCCGATTAAAAAAGACCAAGTAGTAGGTGATTTGGAGATTTCAGTAGATGGCAATGTCATTGACACAGTACCATTGGTGGCGAAAGAAAGTGCAAGTAAGCCGATTAATAAGTTATTCGTTTTTACTTGTTTGATGACTTTGTTATATATAGTGCAGATTATTTATCGTACTTTGCAGATAATAAAGGGCAATAAACGGAGAAAACAAGCTAAAAAACGCCAAGCTTCCGTAAATAATCAAGAAACAGCAGAAGTTACGCAAACGCGAAGTGAACGCAAAACTTTGGGCAAAAAATAAGTTATTGTGACGGGGGAGAAAGCTCCTTATGGATCAACAAACCTTTAATCGACAATTAGATAATGGCGAATTATCTTCTGTATATTATTTTTACGGTGAGGAAAAGCTTTTGCTGGAACGCAGTATTAAAGCTATTAAACAAAAGGTTTTGCCTGTTGGTTTGGAAGATTTTAATTTCGAGCGTTATGCAAGCGACAAATTGTCGCCAAAACAAATTGTAGAATTGGCGATGAATTTGCCTTTTATGGCTGAAAAAAGAATTTTAGTCATTGATTATGTGGCTAATAAAGAAAATCAAGAAGGTGTTAAAGGCTTGATTGATTACTTAGCGCAGCCTAATCCTCAATGTTGTTTGATTTTCTGTGGTGAGAAAGCTTTAGCTAAAACAGGAGCTTTAAATAAAGCGTTACAAGCAGCAGCCGAGGTTGTGGAATTTGCTTCATTGAAAGGAAAAGTACTGGAAGGTTGGATAAGAGATTATCTTGAACAAAATGGACGAACCATTCAAAAAGATGCGGTGGAATATTTAAGTGCTATTAATAGCTTTGACTTGGAAATCATGGAAAAAGAGTTGGATAAATTGTTGCTTTACACAACAGGTCAAGGTGAAATAACTAAGCAGCAAGTCTTAGATATAGTGACAAAAACAGTAGAAGCTAATATTTTTGATTTGTCAGATGCATTAGGTAATCGACACGCACGCGAAGCTATTCAGGTCTTGCGCGATATGTTGGTTTTAGGTGAACCGGCTTTAAAAATTACAGCAACATTGGTTAAGCATATCCAAAATTTGATTTTAGTAAAGGATTATCGTACGCGTGGGTGGAATGATACACAGATAAAGGAAAAGACAAAATTGCATCCTTATGTGATCAAGAAAAGTACCACCCAAGCTAATCGGTTTACTATGGTGCAGCTGATTACAGCTTTAGAATTATTATTGGCAGCAGAGGTTGAGCTGAAATCAAGCGGGCGAAGTGCACAAGAAATTTTGGAGCAATTTATTTTAGATGTTTGTTATTAGTGGAGGAAAAATTATGGCAGCAGATTTTAGTAAAAAAATGTGTCAGCAATTATTATTGTATGAAGACATGGTTTTCAGCTGTGCTTCAGTTCCATTTCAAAAAGATAAAATTATTGTTGACCGCAATAAATTACTGGATTTAATTTATGAATTGCGTTTGCATCATTGTGCTGACCGTAATTTGAAAGGTACTGCCAGTGATAAGCAAGAAAAACAAGAGAATGTTCAAGTTGAAGAGCAGCCAGCTGTAGAAAAGCAAAGTAATGAAGAAAGCATGGAGATTTATTTGGCACGTGCCAGAGCTGAAGCAGAAAGAATTATTCAGCAGGCGCATCAAGATGCTGACGAAATAATTAAGGCTGCACAGCATGAACGTCTGTTGATTTTGGATAAAGCGCAGCAAGAAGAAAAGGAAATTATTAAGGTTGCGCAAAAGGATAGTGCATTGATTTTAGATAAAGCACAACAAGAAGCAGAAAAATATGAACAGGTTATCCGTCAAGCTCAAGAAGAAGCTGCTCAGATTATAGCTGCTGCTGATGAGCAGCGATTTAGTGAGATGGAAAGAATGAAGCAGGAAATGCGTAATCAAGCAGCTGAGGTTATGGATAAGGCTAAAAGTGATAGTGAGGAAATCTTAACTTCAGCGCGAGTGCAAGCAGACTTGTTTGTAACTAGAGCTGAGGCTGAAATGCAACAGCAAAAAGCAGAAGAACAAGAAAAATTAGAGGCTGTTTTAAAAGAAAAAGAAACAGAAGCTTTGAGTGCGTTGGAACAAAAATTGGAAGAAAGTAATAGATTATTGGCAGATACCGTAGAATTGACTGAAACTATGCTAAGTCAATTAAGTGAAGCTTATGATAAACAAATTGCAGTTGTACGCGAAGATAGACGTGAAATATTGGCAATTATTGAAACTTTGGAAAGAAAGTTAGAAAATTAAAAAATTACAAAATTACAAAGAGGCTCTCCTTCTGTTTGGGATTATTTTTAATCTGACATAAGGGGAGCTGTTATATTGGATAACTTTTCGGTATGCTTGAGAAATTAGAATGAAAGGATGATTAGATGGGAAGTTTAGCAACAATTATTTCGGATTTAGCGTTGCTTTTGGTTGTAGCTGGGATTACCACTTTGTTATGTAAAAAAATAAATCAACCATTGGTAATCGGGTACATATTGGCTGGCTTTTTAATTGGTCCAGTCGTTAGTTTCATTCCAACAGTAGGGGATATGGAAAATATTCATCTATGGGCTGAAATTGGTGTAATCTTTTTAATGTTTAGTTTGGGTCTAGAGTTTAGTTTACATAAATTAGTTACAGTAGGGACAACAGGGGTAATTTCAGCAGTTGTTCAGATTGCTGGGATGATGGTTTTAGGTTATTTAGTTGGTATAGCTATGGGTTGGAGTTCTATGGACAGCTTGTTTTTAGGTGGGATGTTATCCATGTCTTCAACTATGATTACAATTAAAGCCATTGAGGACTTAGGCTTAAAGGAACAAAAATTTACTAAATTAGCCATAGGGACATTAGTTATTGAGGACATTGTAGCTATCTTTTTAATGGTAGTTTTATCTACGATTTCTGTCAGCCAAGGTGTAAAAGGCGGCGAAATGGTCATGATTATCGGTGAATTAATGGTTTATCTGGTCGTTTGGCTGATTTTGGGTATTTATTTAATTCCTTCTTTCTTGAAAAAAACAGAATATTTGATGAATGATGAAACTTTATTAGTTACTTCTTTGGGCATTTGTTTCGGTATGGTTTGGATTGCTGATGCTTTAGGATTTTCTTCGGCTTTAGGTGCATTTATGGCAGGTTCCATTATGGCGGGGACTGTGCATGGAGAAAAAGTAGAACATTTGGTAAATCCTTGCAAAAATCTTTTCGGGGCGATTTTCTTTGTTTCCGTAGGCTTGATGGTTATACCATCTATGCTGATTGAATATTTTGTACCTATCGTAGTTTTGATTATTGTGACTATTGTTGGTAAAGCTGTGCTGCTTACCTTTGGGATGATGGTTACAGGGAAAGATTTAAAAACATCATTATATGGTGCAATGAGCCAAACTCAGATCGGGGAGTTTTCCTTTATTATTGCTACTTTGGGGATAAGCTTAGGAGTAACTAGCGATTTCCTTTATCCTGTAATTGTAGCAGTTTCAGTTATTACAACTTTTACAACCCCATATCTTATTCACTCTGCTGACAGTTTGACTTATTTGTTTAAAAAAATTGTGCCAAGCAAATGGCAGGAAAAAATTAATCGTTATCGGGAGGAAAAAAATTCTGTTTCTGATACTCAAAAAGACC
>JAFXJE010000047.1 GCA_017532485.1 Peptococcaceae bacterium
CTGGAGGGCCATAAAGCAAAACGCCTTTTGGAATTTTCGCCCCTATTTCGTTAAACTTCTTCGGTGTTTTCAAAAATTCGACGATTTCTTCCAATTCCTCTTTTACTTCATCAGCACCAGCAACATCATTAAAAGTCACTTTATTTTTTTCATCAATATTGACTTTAGCTTTGCTCTTAGCAAACTGCATAACCTTGCCGCCGCCACCTTGACTCTGCTGCATGATAAAGAAAAACAACCCTACCATCAACAAAATTGGCAACATAGTGCTCAGTAAGCTTACCCATAAAGATTGTCCTGGTGTTTCCAAATGCGTATATTTAACATTATTCGCCAATAATGTATCAATCAGCCCTTCGGAATTTTTTGGTGCTGTGATACTAAAGACTTTACCGTCAGTAGTTTTACCTTCAATAGTTTGATAATAATCTCTAGTCGTAATCTCAACATTAGCTACTTTACCAGCTTTAACATCTTGAATGAAAGCAGTATACTGTCCATCCCCCGTATAAGCCAATTCTATAGGCTCAGTTTGCCCACCGACGGTAGACATTTGAAAAAAGGTCATACCCAATAAGACAATCACCAAATATATAGCAATAGTTCTAAATCCTCTATTATTATTCAATCTTTAATCTCCTCCTATCTTCTCTAAAATTATTTCGTTCTTCCTTAAAAAAATTCCTTTTATTTTTTTCAATAATCTATGTTTTGACAGCAAAGATATGCTTTTTTTTCCGTTTTTTCTGTTACGCGTACACTTTCTGCTAAAAAATAGCCTGGAATCCAAATAATTTCTTCACCAGCAACTATTAGTGGTAAACTATCGCGTTCAGAAGCCGGAATTTTACGGTCAATCAAAAAATCTTTCAATTTTTTTCTAGCCGTCATCCCTACGAGCTGAAGATAATCTCCTGCTCGTCTAGTACGCACCACTAAATTCGGTGGCAAACAATTTGCGTCTACAACTGCTGTCCAGCAATTTTCTGTTCGAGCAACCAAACTTTCTTCCACTTGGCAAGAAAAAAGATAATTTTTTTCACCTACCAACAAGTCTTCAACTAAAGACCAGTTATAACTATAACTCAATTTTTTTTCAGGGCCAGCTTGGACAAATTGTAATGCAATATAATGATATGATTTGCGAAAAACAAGCTTACCAGCTAAATTCAACTGTTTTTCGCCTTTATCACTATTTGCACAATGGCACATACTTTCAATTAAGCGATAAGATAAGCCATGATTATCACCTTTCAACAGCGTATAAATAAAACGCAGTAAACGACGCTGCATACCTTGGGACTGCTCACGAAAAACATCTAAAGGAAAGACTGCTTGACCTGTTTTCATTTTTCCATGCTCTTCCCAAAGGCGAATTGTTGCTTGTTCCAAAGTTTCCTGCTCAACTTGACTTATTTCGGCTAATTGCAGCAGATGATTTTTAATTTGTGGATTATATTCCTGTTCCAATAAAGGTAATAATTCCAAACGTATCTTATTACGCAAACAATCTGTTTCCTCATTGGTAGCATCTTGATAATAAACCAGTTTTTGCTGCTCGCAGTAGTTAACTAACTGTTTTTTATCAACCATTAACAATGGACGAATAATCCAACCTTCTTGCATCGGCATGGCAGTCAATCCCTTTGGACCACACCCTCGCAATAGATTTAAAAGCATTGTTTCCACTTTATCACCACTGTGATGTCCCAAAGCGAGCTTAGTAGCCCCTGTTTTTTCAGCTACTTGCTGAAAGCAACGAAAGCGCAGTTCATGTCCAGCTTGTTCAAACGACATCCCATTTTCTTGAGCAAATGTCGCAACTGGAACTGAAAAAATACTGCAAGGTAAATCCATTTGCGAAGCTAATTTTTGGACATACGCCGTTTCCTCATCTGCTTCTTTTCCTCTTAATTGATGATTAAGATGCACAATATGCAGTTTAATATTTTTATTTTTGCCATAAGTCCATAATAAATGCAATAAAGCAACAGAATCAGGCCCTCCGGAAACTCCGACCAATACATAATCGCC
>JAFXJE010000048.1 GCA_017532485.1 Peptococcaceae bacterium
ACTAGAGCTGGTATGTTGACTTCCCCTTTGCGAGATAGATTTGGTGTAATTGAACGCTTGGAATTTTACACTGTAGAAGAATTGATGCAAATTGTGACGCGTAGTGCAGAAATTTTATTAATGCCAATTACGGAAGACGGGGCATTGGAAATTGCTCGTCGTTCGCGTGGGACACCTCGTATTGCCAATCGCTTATTGCGAAGAGTTCGAGATTTTGCGCAAGTCAAGGGTGATGGTATGATTACAAGGGAAATGGCTCAAATGGCGTTAAATCAGTTAGAAATTGATGAGATAGGTTTAGATAAAATTGACCATCGTGTTTTGGAAACTATTATTCATACTTTTAATGGTGGCCCTGTAGGTCTGGAAACTTTGGCAGCGACTATTAATGAAGATAGTGGTACTATTGAAGATGTGTGTGAGCCATATTTACTGCAGCAAGGCTTTTTAAGTCGTACACCACGCGGCAGAATTTGTACTGCTTTGGCATATCAGCATTTGGGTGTGCCGATGAAAAATACTCAAGATAAGCAGGAGGACTAGGCATGAATGGACAAGATTTAGGCAAGATTTGTATTATCTTGGGACTGGGCGTTGCTTTAATGGGCGTGGTAATTCTGCTTTTGAGCAAATGGATTAGTTTAGGAAAGCTGCCGGGGGATATTTTTATTCAAGGCGAGCATGGCAGTTTTTATTTTCCGATTGTCAGCTGCATTGTGGTTAGTATAGTATTGAGTTTGATTATGAATTTGTTTAGTCGTTAGGATAGGGTGAATAGATTGCGTACAGAAGATTTTAATTTTGAATTGCCAGAGGAGTTAATTGCTCAGCATCCTTTGGAGCAAAGAGATACTTCGCGGCTCTTAGTATTAGATAAAGAAAGTGGAGATGTGAAGCACCAGCAGTTTACCGATATTTTAGATTATTTACGAGCTGGAGATGTTTTAGTAGTAAATAATACCAGAGTAATTCCTGCTCGTTTATATGGTGTTAAAAAGGGTGGCACAGCCAGCATTGAGGTATTATTGCTGAAACAAACAGGAGAAGCAGATTGTTGGGAAGTTTTGGTGCGCCCTGGTAAACGCATGAAGGTGGGTGCAGAGGTTGTTTTCGGTGATGGTAAAATGACGGGGTTGGTTGTGGCGGAAACAGATTCCGGGCGCATTATGAAATTCAGTTATGAAGGTATTTTTAATGAAATTTTAGATGAACTAGGGACTATGCCATTGCCACCATACATTAAAGAAAAACTTGATAATCAGGAAAGATATCAAACGGTTTATGCTAAGGTGGAGGGTTCTGCCGCTGCACCGACAGCAGGATTGCATTTTACGGAAAATTTATTAGCTGAGGTTAAGGCTAAAGGGGTAGAAGTGGTAGAAGTTTTGTTACATGTAGGTTTAGGGACATTCCGACCTGTGCAGGTAGATGATATTTTATCGCATGAAATGCACAGCGAGTTTTATCAAGTTACCGAAGAAGCTGCGAATAAAATTAATGCAGCCTTAGATGAAGGCAGACGCGTTATTGCCGTAGGTACCACTTCAACGCGTACTTTGGAAAGTGCTGCTAAAAATGGTCGTATTGAGGCTGGTGAAGGCGATACTAATATTTTTATTTATCCCGGCTATGAATTTAAAATAATTAGTGGTTTGATTACGAATTTTCATTTACCGAAGTCAACTTTGGTGATGTTAGTTAGTGCTTTAGCAGGGAGAGAAAATGTTTTGGCAGCTTATGAAGAAGCTGTGCGAGAAAGA
>JAFXJE010000049.1 GCA_017532485.1 Peptococcaceae bacterium
AAAATCCTCGTGTCGCTGGTTCGATTCCGGCTCGAGGCATTAAAAGCAGCTTGTCTTTGGACAAGCTGTTTTTGTTTTTTGACGAATATTTTTGCTCAGTTGAATATATACAAAGAGAGGGTAGGACAAGAAGTCCTACCCTCATAAATTTTTTACCTTATTTTAAGGAGTTGATGAAACGTTCGATACGTACTAAAGCTTCTTTGATGTTTTCTACGGAAGAAGCATAGCTGCAACGGATGAAACCTTCACCACTAGCACCAAAAGCATTACCAGGAACAACAGCTACTTTTTCTTCTCTCAGTAAACGTTCACAGAATTCTTCACTGCTTAAACCTGTAGATTGAATAGATGGGAATACATAGAATGCACCGTTAGGTTCGAAGCAAGATAAGCCAATATTGCGTAAACCTTCTACGATTAATTTTCTACGAGCATCATAGGATTCAACCATTTTTTGAACTTCTTCTTCACCACGTTGTAAGCCGGCTAAAGCACCGTATTGACCCATAGTTGGAGCACTCATGATGCCATATTGGTGTAATTTTGTCATAGCAGCGATAACAGGAACAGGACCACAAGCATAACCTACACGCCAGCCGGTCATAGCGAAAGCTTTAGAGAAGCCGTTCAAAACAACGCTTCTTTCTTGCATTTCAGGCAGAGCAGCGAAAGAGTAGTGTTTTTTGCCGTTGTATGTTAATTCACTGTAAATTTCATCGCAGATAACGAATAAGTTGTGTTTTTTAACAAGTTCAGCGATTGGTTCATAATCTTCCTTAGCCATAACACCACCTGTTGGGTTATTTGGATAAGGTAAGATTAATACTTTGGATTTTGGAGTAATTTTCTTTTCCAGTTCTTCAGCTGTTAAGCGGAAGTCATCTTTTTCAAAAGTAGCTACGCTAACAGGAACACCTGCTGCTAAGGTAGTCAATGGGCCGTAGCAAACAAAAGATGGGTCTGGGATAAGAACTTCATCACCAGGTTCTAAAATCGCGCGTAAAGCTAAGTCGATAGCTTCACTAGCACCAACAGTAACTAAAACTTGGTTTTCAGGAGCATAGTTTAATTCGTATTTTTTCAAGTAGTCACAGATTGCTGTACGTAATTCAATTAAGCCGGAGTTGGAGGTGTATTGAGTTTTACCTTGTTTTAAGGAATCAATAGCAGCATCCATCATTACATCTGGTGTAACGAAGTCTGGTTCACCAACGCTTAAAGAGATGCAACCTTCCATAGTAGCAGCTAAGTCGAAAAACTTACGGATACCAGATGGAGGTAAAGCAGTAACGGTTTTGTTTACAAAATCTGCGGAGTTGATAGTCAAATCAATCACAATCCTTTCTTTTAGTTAAATAATATTTTAGCGATATGGTTCTACCACATCAATTAGCTCAAATTAGCTCATAGCTAATTCCATTATAGTATATTTGGCTAGGAAAGGATAGAGGTTTTTGCTATTAGAAAAGAAAATATCATTAATCATAATTTTAATAAAGTATAATGTACAAAAAAGCACTCTTTATACTCTAATAAAAAGAGTATGAAGAGTGCTTTTGAAATTTTAAGCAAATAAGTCGCCACGAATGATGGTCTGATCTCTTCTAGGACCAACTGCTACAATTTTAATAGGTACACCTGTTAATTCTTCAATACGGTTAACATAAGCTTGTGCCGCTGCAGGTAATTCTTCGAAAGTAGTAGCACCTGTAGTATCAGTTTGCCAACCTGGCATTTCTTCATAAACAGGTTTACATTCAGCTAATACTTTTAAGCTGCTTGGAAAATGAATTACTTTTTCGCCATTGCGTTCATAATGAGTACAAATTTTGATGGTTTCCAAAGAATCTAAAACATCTAATTTCATTAATGCTAATTCATTGATACCACTTAAACGAATTGCATAATTAATCATGACCATATCAATCCAGCCACAACGACGAGTACGCCCTGTTACAGTACCAAATTCGTGACCTACTTTTTGTAAAGTATCGCCAATTTCATCAAATAATTCTGTTGGGAAAGGACCTTCACCAACTCTAGTAGTGTAAGCTTTGATTATACCTAAAACATTTTTAATATTAGTAGGGCCGACACCTGCACCTACACACGCATAGCTTGCGATAGGACTAGAGGAGGTAACAAATGGATATGTGCCGTGGTCAATATCCAATAAAGTACCTTGTGCTCCTTCAAATACTACATGTTCGTCATTTTTTAAAGCATCATGAACAAACACGGAGGTATCAGCAGCCATTGGACGAATAAAGTTAGCATATTCGGTATATTCTTTAAGGATTGTATCATAGTCAAGAGGCTCGCCTTGATATAATTTCACGATTTGATTGTTTTTGGACTCTAAATTGCGTTTTAACAATTCAGGAAAAACAGTTTCATCAATTAAATCAGCGATGCGAATACCACAACGAGCAAATTTATCTACATAACAAGGACCAATGCCGTTTTTGGTAGTACCAATTTTAGCATCACCCTTAGCTTGTTCTTCATAATTATCAATAGCGATATGGTAAGGCATGATAACATGAGCACGTTCACTTATTTTTAAGTTTTCTGCTTTAATGCCTTTTTCACGCAAATAAGCAATTTCGGACATCAGTACTTTAGGGTCAACAACAACGCCGTTACCAATAACGCAGGTTTTGTCATCATATAAAATACCAGATGGAATTAAACGCAATTTAAATTCTTCATCACCAACTACAACGGTATGACCTGCATTGTTACCACCTTGATAACGTACGATAGTAGTAGCTTGTTCTGCTAAAAAGTCTGTAATTTTACCTTTACCTTCATCGCCCCATTGAGCGCCTAATAATACTAATCCTGACATAATCATTCAACCCCTTATGATGTATCTACATTCCCCGACAATGCTATCAGAAAACAATAGTACTGTCAAGGTTATTTTCAAAGTTAACCTTGATGATGAGCTAAATTGCCAAATTTGGTAAATTCTTTACGGAAGCTGACATTGACGGAACCTGTAGCACCGTTTCTGTGTTTGGCAATGATTAACTCTGCTTCACCTTTATGCTCACTATCTTCGTGATAATATTCATCGCGATAAATAAACATTACAATATCAGCATCTTGCTCCAAAGACCCAGATTCGCGCAGATGACTTAAACTCGGCTTTTTTTCTGGACCTTGCTCTACAGACCGGCTTAGTTGGGAGAGAGCAATGACAGGGATGTTTAACTCACGTGCTAAAGCTTTTAAGCTACGAGAAATCATCGATACTTCTTGTTGGCGACTTTCTGAACGCCCGTTGCTGCCCATCAATTGCAGATAGTCGATGACAATAAGGCTTAGGCCATGTTCGCTTTTGAGTCGGCGAGCTTTAGCACGAATTTCACGAATAGAAATTCCTGGTGTATCATCGATATAAATAGGTGCATTAGCTAAAGGTGCAATAGCGTGAACAAGTCTAGTCCAATCATCACCGAAAAGTCTGCCGGTTCTTAAAGTTTGTTGGTCGATTTCAGCTATGGAAGAAACCATACGATTAACTAGTTGTTCTTTGGACATTTCTAAACTGAAAATAGCTACTGGTTGGTTTGTCATAATAGCAGCATTTTGAGCCATATTCAAAGCGAGGGAGGTTTTACCCATCGCAGGACGTGCCGCTAAAATAATAAAATCTGATTTCTGCCAACCATTAGTCATTTTATCTAAATCAATTAAGCCAGATGTTAAACCGGTAAGGCCATCTTTTAAATTGGCTAAATGTTCAATATGGTCTAAAGTATCCGTAATGATATCAGAGATAGGAGTTAAGCCGCTGCGAGTACGTTTTTGGGAAATTTCCAAAACCATACGTTCGGCATCATCAAGAAGATTTTCTGCATCTTCACTATCTTCGTAGCTGCGATTGCTAATATTATTGGCAATTTGAATTAATTCGCGTAAAGTTGCTTTTTCTTTAACGATATTAGCATAATAAATCGCATTAACAGCTTTACCCAAAGAGTTGGATACTTGGGCAACATAAGTAATCCCACCGGCTTTTTCTACATTGCCGTCTTTTTGCAGCTGTTCAGTAACAGTAATCAAATCAATCGGCACTTGGCGTTCATTTAAATCGATAATCGTGCTGAACAAGATGCGATGGTCAGGACGGTAAAAATCAGTAGGTTTTAAAATTGCCATGACTTCAATAATAGTATCACGGTCGTAAAACATGGAAGCTAAAACGGCTTGTTCAGCCTCGATGCTATGGGGTAATGCTTTATTTTCCAGTAATAAATCAGTCATGGAGTTCACCTCATGTATTTTAAATTATCCTCTCAACTACTTATTATAGCATGAATTAGCGAATTGTGGTATATTAGAAAGAAATGTTTATTTGATTAGGGAGAGTGCAGGTAATGAAATTTATAGAACATCTTGGTTTAGCAGAAAAAGCTCTGATAAAAGAACAGATACAAAATGCTGATAAAGTTTTAGTAGGCTTGGGGGCAGGAATGGCTTTATCAGCAGGCTTAAAACCATTGCCTCTAGATCAAAGACAGAGTAAGGAAAATTATTGGCACTTTTGGCGCCCTTATCTCGAGGAACAGCGCTTTCAACAAGAAAGCAATCCAGTGTATGATGATTTAATGACTTTGCTGGCAGGCAAAGACTACTTTATTATTGATGCTAACCCTGATGGGATGTTGTATCGTAGTGGTGTGGATTTGGATAGACTGTATAAAGTACAGGGTGATTTAGCACGGGCACAGTGCCAAAAAAATTGCAGTCATAAAGTATATCCTGTACGTCATAGTTTACAAAAATTAGAGCAGGGCAAGGAGAAGGAGATTTGTTGTCCTGAATGTGGGGCACCTTTGGTCTTGAATGTTTATACGGATAAGGATTTTTGTGAAGCACCTTATGAGAAACAGAAAGCAGCTTATTTTCGTTTTATTAACAGTTCTGATAAAGAACGCTTGGTTATTTTAGAAATAGGTGTCGGTTATACTATACCAGAAATGATGCGTTTTCCTTTTGAATATATTGTACAAAATCATCGCAATGCCAGTTTAATTAGAGTAAACACTTTACATCCATTATGTGTAGAGGAAAATAAGCATAAGGCAATCTGTATTGCTTGCGATGCAGGAACGGTATTAAAAACACTGGTGGAATAAATAGAGGCTGGGACAAAGTCCCAGCCTCTATTTTTTAGTTGTAGTAAAACATGAATTGATTTTGTTGTGATTTACTTAAAAGCTGAACGATTTGCTGTTCGGCAGAAGGAGCAGGTTGAGTTATTTTCATTAAACTTTCCAAGAAAGTAATAGGTGCTTCATATGCGTAATAAATAGTTGCATCATAATCAACGTCTAAATCTCTTGCCATTTTAGCCAACGTATCTTCAAAAGTGGCAATTTCGTCGATTAAGCCATTTTCCAATGCTTGATGTGCAGAGTAAATTCTACCGTCAGCTAGAGGGATAACTTCCTCTTCGGTCATTTTGCGACCGTCAGCAATAACCTTAACAAATTGCATATAATATTCATCACAGATAGATTGGAAAATCTCTTTTTGTTCGTCAGTCAGAGGCTCATAAGAACTACCCATAGATTTGTTTTTGCCAGAAGTAATTTCCGTAACTTCTATACTGTAGCGACCTAAAAATTTGCTCAGGTCTACATGAGTAGCACTGATTACACCTAAAGAACCGGTAATGGTGTTGCGATTGGCGAAAATTTTATCACCAGCACAAGCTACATAGTAGCCGCCGGATGCTGCTTGTGAACCCATAGAAACATAAATAGGACAGCCAGTATAACGTTTATATTCCAATAACTTTAAGTATAATTCATCACCCTGGTAAACATAGCCGCCTGGGGAATCAATATAAAGTAAAAGACCAACGTTATTTTTGTCAGCAATAATTTCATCAATAGTGTTCAAAAGCCATTGTTGATTATAACTGTAGCCATCATCTTCACTGATAGTACCAGTAATATTTAAAACAGCAATATGTTCTTCATTAGGAGTTGAATTGAAAAGATTGTTTACTGAGCCTGTTTGCCAAGCGGCAAAGACCAATAAAAGACAAATGACAACAATGCCTGCATAAATAAATTTGCCTTTGTTAATTTGATTTTGCTCTTTCATAGTATTATGCTCCTCCGATTTCCTTACGGTGATTTTGTTGGGTCTGCGATATGCTCATAAGATGCAGCTGTAAAATCATCTTCACTATCTTGGGCGGCACGCATCGCTTTTTCACGCTGCATAGCTTCTACAGCAGGGAATACATATAATTCATAAGCAGGCTGCCCCGGAATGTCTTTAACCGTAGATTGTTGCTTGCTCGGAGCAGAGGGGCTAGGTTCATGTCCAGCCATTTTGTTTAGGGTCTGCATATGCGATAAAATATCTTGTGGGATAGCAGACGGGTCAAGCGTAGGTGGTTTGACCGAAGGCGCCTGTTTGCTTTTTATGGCTGTTTCAGCAGCTAGTTTATTCTTATTGTCTACTTCTTTTTTGGCAGCTTCAATTTTTTCCTTTAAGTTTGGATTATCCTTAGAGATTTGCTCCAGTAAAGAATGAACATCATCTTTTCTTAAATTAGAAGCAAGACGCTCCGGTGCAGAAGATTTCTGCTGTTGTGGTGGAACAAAAGAGCTAGTTTGTTGTTTAGCTGGGTGAGTAATTAACTCATCTTCTTCCGAGAAAATTTCATCGCTGGAAAAATCCTCCATGGTACAAATATTTTGCTTTAAGGATTCTGTCTTTAGATAATGATATAAATGAGCTTTGGTCAACAAATAATATGGCAAAACATAAAATAACGCAAGTCCACAAGTAACTGTGCTGAGAATAAACCAACCTAAAAAACTTAAATCCAGCATAAATAATTCCATTTTGTAACCTTTGGTAATTTTTTCGCTTGTCTTTAAAGCTTTGTTAAAGCTGATTTTTGGTTGCTCAGCCAAAATAAAGAAATATTGTGAATAGGCGTAGTTTTTAATGATACCAGGAACAAGCAAAAGGCAGGACCATAAGAAAATTCTAAAGGTTTGCCACAGAAAAGCTGGGATAGCTCTTCCAATAGATGAAAATGGTGTGAAAAAATAATTAGTATTTGCTTGATCGTATTTAGCGGTATGCAAAAAATAAGTAAAAGCTGCTAAAAGAAGTGGTCCACCGAGCAAAAGCTGCACTAAAGAAAGACCAAAAGTAAGCAGGGTATTTGAGGAAAAATATTCTGCAATTGCTAATAAATAGGATACTAATAAAATAAAAAAAGTAACAAGCAGCGTTTTGCTGAATTGGTTAGACAGACTTTGTCTAGCCTGTAATTTAAAGGCGGCACGCTGAAACATAGCAACAACTCCTTAAATCAATATGAATATCTATTAATTATAGCATACAATAAGGAAAAGTAAAAAGAGAAAATCATGAATATTTGGTGAATATGGGGAAAAAAGGCGAATAAAAGTGGGTGCAGAAATGGTGAAAAGAGATTATAATAATAAAGATGTCGAAAAAGTTTGTGTGAAAAACAAGGTAAAATGACGGAATAGAGAGAAATAAGCTAAAAATTATGTATTGAGATGGAGTGTATGTTGAGTGAATAATAGAATAACGACGCGCAACTTAACAGAAGGTGCGTTAATGGCTGGTTTGAGTGCTATTTTAGTTTTAGCAGGGAGTTTCATACCTGTACTTGGTGTGGTTATGCTCTTAGTTTGTGGTTTACCTATTACTATTGTTACAGTGAGAAATGGTAGTTACCTAGGTGGTCTATCAGCTATTGTAGTAGTACTTTTGTTGGCAATAGTAGTAGGCCCGATAAGTGCTATATCTTGTGGTTTGCAGTTTATTTTAATTGCTTGGATTTTTGGTTGGATGTTTGCACACCGAAAAAGTGCTGGCAAAACTATCAGTGCTGGTATTGTAGCTTCTTTACTGGCAACTGTTATAATCGCATTATTAAGCTTTGCTTTGATGGGATTTTCTATGGATACTTTACAAACACAGATGAATGGCTATATGGATGAAGTAATTGATATGTATGAACGCACTGGTGTATTAGAACAAATGGCTGGTCAAGGTATGAGCAAGGTGCAGTTTAAAGAACAAATGATGCAGAGTATGTCTGCTGTTATGGGCTTGTTGCCGACAATTTTGCTTTTAAGCAGTGCTGCTTCAGCTATTATTAATTACGGAATTACAATTTATATTTTAAAACGCTTAAAAATAAAAATTCCACGGATGAAGCCATTTAAAGAATTTAGTTTTCCAAATGGTGCTATTTGGCCGATTATTTTAATTTGGGCGTTATGGCTGGGTCGTAATTACTTGAATATTGGGATACTTCCGATAGTAGTGCAAAATTTATTTATTTTAGGTTGCGCTGTACTCTTTATTCAAGGGTTGGCTGTGACAGCTTATTGGTTTAATGTTCCAAGTATGAGTTTGGGAATGAAAATTTTTACAGCATTTTTTGTATTTTTCTTCTTCACAGGATTTATCGTATCTTGTGTCTTTATGGGTTTAGCTGATTTATTATTTGACTTAAGAAAGTTGCGTAAATCGGAGAAATAAGTATAATAGTAGGGAAGTAAGCAGGAGAAAGAGGGGTAATACTAATGAAAGTTATTTTATTACAAGATGTACCTAAAGTAGGTAAGAAAGACCAAATTTTAGAGGTTAAAGAAGGTTATGCTCATAATTTCTTATTTAAGAAAAAATTGGCGATAGAAGCAACAGAAGGCAACATTAAGGAAGTAAAACGGCAGGAAAAAATTCGTGCCGATAAAGCAGCTGAAGTAAAAGCAGAGGCTGTAGCTTTAGGCGAAAAATTAAAAGAAATGACTGTTGTTATTCAAACTAAATGTGGTGCAGGTGGTAAGTTGTTTGGTGCTGTGACCAATAAAGAGATTGCTGAGCAGTTAGAGAAGCAACATGGTATTAAAGTTGATAAACGTAAAATTGATTTAGAAGAAAATATTAAAACTTTAGGTACTTATCGTCCAACAGTGAAATTGCATCAAGATGTGCATGTAGAATTAGCTGTGAAAATTGTTGAACAAGGTTAAATAAAAGGTAGGGATAAAATTTTTATCCCTACCTTTTATTTTTATGGTTGTTTAGGTTTAGATTTTTGAGCTTTTTTATTACTTGTTTTTGTTTTATTTTTATTTTCAGTTTCAGTTTTCTTCTTAGCTGTTTTGTTATTTTTATTTTTTCGTTCGGGGTCTTTGTAGAATTGTTTAGTTGCCCCGGATAAAATCATACCCTTAACTAAATGGACCGGATGAACAGTGATTTGAAAATCACGTTGATAAATGCGAAGTGCAGCTAATTCTTTGGGGTTGACAATGCTGTAGCATTGTCCGGAATTAGTGCCACGAGCAGTTCTACCAGCGCGATGGATATATTCATTAGGTTCTAAAGGAAAATCTAAATTAATAACATGGCTGACCTCTGGAATATCTAAACCTCGGGCAGCTAAGTCGGAAGAAACAAGAACACGAATTTTACCAGTGCGAAATTCATTTAAGGCTTTTTGTCGTTCTTCCTTATCAACAATACCATGTAAGCTGTAAGTTTTAATTTTATGATAATTAAGTTTATCTACTAAGAAGTCAATTTTAGGACCATCGTTCATAAAAACGAGAATTTGCTGTCCGTCAATAGCGTGCAGTAATTTGCGCAGCAACACAAATTTATCTCTTTGCTCACCGATTAGATAAAAATGCTCAATGGCAGGATTGATTTTTGCCAAGCCTTTGATGTTGATAAGCTCAGGATTTTTCATCTGTTGCTGTAAAATTTCCAGCGTGTGTTCACTAGCTGTGGCAGAAAAAGCTGCTAATTGACGGTCGCGTTGAGTTGAACGAATAATTTCTAAAACAGTAGCTTCATTGGTGTTATCTAAAAGATTATCGACTTCATCAACAACAATTGTTTTTATTGTTTGACAATTGATTTTTTTCTTTTTAATCAAATCCAAAATTCTGCCAGGGCTGCCGACAAGCAAATGTGGTTTTTCTTTTAATTTGGTGATTTGGTTGTTAATATTGGCATCACCAATAATACTTTGACATCTGATGGGCAGCTCACTGTTTTTTGCCAAAAGCTGTGCTTGGCGATAAATTTGCATGACCAATTCATGAGTTGGCGCCAAAATCAAAGCTTGTACAGATTTACTTTCTGGATCTAATTTTTGAAAAAGTGGGCAAAGATAGGCTAAGGTTTTACCACTGCCGGTATGAGCCTGAGCAATGATGTCACGCCCGTCAAATAATAAAGGAATAGCAGCCGCTTGAATATCTGTTGGTTGCTCAATATTTTGTTTTGCTAAGCCTTCTACGAGGGAAGGTTGTAATAATTCTGAAAAAGTAGCCATAAACAGCTTCTCCTTTTTGGAAATTTGAAAATATTATACCATAGGTTAAAAAAATAATGCAAATATTTGAAAAGCTGTGGAAAAGATTTGACCTTAGAACGATTGTGGGATAAAATATAGATTGAGAAAGAAGATTTATAAATCATGGAGGTGACAACTATGTTTGAAGGTAGAAAAATTATTTTAACAAAACCTGTGATGGAAGATGCAGCTTATTTCCAAAAATGGTTTATGAATAAAGAGTTTCGCCATTATTATGATAGTTATATGAGTGTATCTTTAGATATGATTGAAGAAGAAATTAAGAAAGTAAAAGATGTCACAGATCCAGGCGCTGAAAAAGTGGATTTCACTGTAAAAAATAAACGCAATGGTGAAGTTATTGGGATTGCCAGTATTAAAGATATCGATAGACAAAATGGTCATGCAGAGATTGCTTTAGGTATTGGTGATGAGGAAAATCGTTTAGCTGGCTTTGGTGTGGATTTAATGATTGTTCTTTTAGACATTGTCTTTTATCATTTTGGTTTTGAAAAATGTTATACTAAAATCAATGATAACAATGCATTAGGTTTGAAATCTGCTTTGAATTTTGGTTTTACTGCTGAAGGTAAATTAAAAAATCACACATTTATTGATGGCAGCTATGTTGACCAATGGATTTTAGCAATTAGTAAAGATGAATATGAGGCGTTGGCTATCGTGCCAAAATGGAAAGCTAGAAGCTAAAGTAAGATTATCTTATGGTGAAGGAGGGAAAAACGATGGATTTTTTAGCAGGATTGAGTATGTTAAGTTGGACTAACAATCACTATGTTAATCAATATGTAGCAGGTGTATATGGCAATCAAGCTAATGGCGATGCACAGACGGTGTCAGGCGGCAAGGAGACAAGTGAAGAAAAGTCTTTGATTGGCAGACCACAAAAATATGATGGCTTTGGAGAAAAAGAATGTCAAACCTGTGCTAATCGTCGTTATCAAGACGGCTCAAATGATTCCGGAGTGTCTTTCCAAACACCGACTAAGCTTTCTCCGGATGAAGCAGCTAGTGCTGTGCGTAGTCATGAAATGGAACATGTGACACGCAATCAGGCGAAAGCTCGAAGGGAAGGAAAAGAAATCGTTTCTCAGTCTGTTACCATTCACATGGCTAAATGCCCAGAATGTGGAGAAAGCTATGTTTCTGGTGGCGTAACCCATACAGTGACCAGAGGCGAGAAAAAATATGATTTTGGTGTTGGCTTGCAAAATGACCCTAGAGGGAGCTTATTGAATGCGACAGCATAAAAAATAAGCAAATATACGTAGAAGCGTAAATCATAAGGAAATAATGTCAGTAACAGCAATTTTCTTTTTACAAAAGAAAATTGCTGTTTTTATACAAGGAAAACCATACATAGGGGGAAAAAGCAATGGATAAAAAACAATACAAAACAGGAACAGTATGTATTCAAGGTGGCTGGGAACCTAAGAAAGGTGAAGCTCGTGTTCTACCTATTTACCAAAGCACGACTTTCTTATATGAAACAAGTGAACAAATGGGGCGTCTATTTGATTTGGAAGATGAAGGATTTTTCTATACTCGTTTACAAAATCCTACCTCTGATGCCGTAGCTGCTAAAATTGCAGCATTAGAAGGTGGCGTTGCGGCTATGTTAACAGCATCTGGACAAGCAGCTAACTTTTATGCAGTTTTTAATATTTGTGAAGCAGGTGACCATTTCATCTGCTCAAGCGCTGTTTATGGTGGTACCTTTAATCTTTTTGGCGTAACAATGAAAAAATTGGGTATCGAATGTACTTTTGTTGACCCCGATGATACAGAAGAAAACTTGGCAAAAGCTTTTCGCCCAAACACTAAATGTGTAGTAGCAGAAACTATCGCTAATCCAGCCTTGACGGTATTGGATATTGAAAAATTTGCTCGCTTAGCTCATGACCATGGAGTTCCCCTGATTATTGACAATACTTTTGCGACACCTATTAATTGTCGTCCGTTTGAGTGGGGAGCGGATATTGTTACTCATTCAACGACTAAATATATGGACGGTCATGCTGTATCTGTTGGAGGCTGTATTGTAGATAGCGGCAATTTTGATTGGGAAAAATATCATGACAAATATAAAGGGTTGACTGAGCCAGACGAGTCTTATCATGGTATCATTTATACTCAAAAATTTGGTAAATTGGCTTATATTACCAAGGCAACTTCTCAGCTGATGCGTGATTTAGGTTCATCCCCTTCTCCACAGAATGCATTTTTATTAAATTTAGGCTTGGAGACTTTGCATTTGAGAGTGCCTAAGCATTGTGAAAATGCTCAAAAAGTTGCTGAATATTTGCAAAATCATGAAAAAGTAGCGTGGGTAAGCTATGCTGGCCTGCCAAACGATAAATATTATGACTTGGCACAAAAATATATGCCGAAAGGTACTTGTGGTGTTTTATGCTTTGGTCTAAAAGGTGGCAGAGAAGTATCTATTTCCTTTATGGATAAATTAAAATTGGCTGCTATTGTGACCCATGTGGCTGATGCGCGCACTAGTGTGTTGCATCCTGCTAGTCATACACATAGACAAATGACGGAAGAACAGTTAAAAGAAGCAGGTGTAGCCCCTGATTTAATTCGTTTCTCCGTAGGTATTGAAGATGCTGAAGATATTATTGCCGACCTGGAACAGGCATTGGCACAAATTTAGAGAAAGAGGGAAAAAATATGCCTGTTATTATTCCAGCTACTTTGCCAGCAACAGAAACTTTGACCAATGAACAGATTTTCGTGATGCACGAGCAAAGGGCACAAACTCAAGATATTCGTCCGTTAAAACTAGCTATCGTTAATTTAATGCCAACTAAAATTGTGACAGAAACACAGTTATTGCGTTTAATTAGTAATACTGCGTTGCAGGTAGAAGTAGATTTGATAAGAATGGCTAGTCATGTCAGTAAAAATGTTTCTGAAGAACACTTGACTACTTTTTATAAAGATTTTGATGAAATCAAAAATAATAAATATGATGGTATGATTGTAACTGGTGCACCGGTAGAGCAAATGTCTTTCCAAGAGGTAAATTATTGGGACGAGTTAAAATTAATTTTTGACTTTGCCGATAAGAATGTTTTCTCTACTTTGTTTATTTGTTGGGGAGCGCAGGCAGCTTTATATCATTATTATGGCGTACCTAAATATCCGTTGGCTGAAAAACGCTTCGGAGTTTTTGAACATGAAATTATGAAAAAACGTCCGATTGTGCGAGGTTTTGACGATAATTTTTATGCTCCACACAGTCGTCACACCGAGTTTCGTGCAGGTGATGTGGCAAAAGTAGATGATTTAGAGATAATTGCTCAATCGCCTGAAGCAGGTGTTTATCTTGTAGCAAGTAAAGACGGACGACGCATTTTTGTTTCTGGTCATTGTGAGTATGACCCATTGACTTTAGATAGCGAATATCGTCGCGATATCAGTCAAGGTAAAACCATAGCTATTCCTAAAAACTATTATCCAAATGATGACCCGTCTTGCACACCGATGGTGCGGTGGCGTGGTCACGGTAATCTATTGTTTGCCAACTGGTTGAATTATTATGTATATCAAGAAACACCATTTGATTTAGCAAGCTTGCAAGAAAAATAAGGGGCGATTTTATGAATCAAGGGGAAATTTATATTTTTGATGGTGCTATGGGCACGATGTTGCAGCAAAGAGGCTTGCAAGCTGGGCAAAGTCCTGAAGAATTGAATTTAACTATGCCTGAAGTGGTGGAAAGTGTTCATTTAGACTATTTGCAGGCTGGGGCAGATATTATTATTACCAATACTTTTGGTGGCAGCAGATTAAAGTTGGCTGAATATGGTATGGCCGAACAAGTCAGAGAAATTAATCAGCAAGCTGTTAAAATTGCCAAAGCTGCTTGCCAAAAAGCTGGTCATGGTCTAGTTGCTGCTTCTATGGGGCCGACTGGTCACTTTGTCGCACCTTTGGGTGAAATGAGCTTTGACGAAATGTATAATATTTATGCTGAGCAGGCACAAGCTTTAACTGCAGCAGAACCTGATTATTTATTACTTGAAACCTTTAGTGATTTAGGTGAAATGCGAGCTGCATTGTTAGCGTGTCGTGATGCAGGGAATATTCCTGTGATTTGCAGCATGACCTATACTAATGGCAGAACTTTAACTGGTGCAGCCCCAGCAGCGGTGGCTGTGACTTTAGAGGCTTTGGGTGCAGCTGTTATCGGTTGTAATTGCTCAGGTGGACCACAAGAATTGCAACAAGTTATTGCTGAGCTGGCAAAGGCGACAACCTTGCCTTTGATTGTGCAGCCTAATGCTGGTTTGCCAATTGTGGTTGACAATCAAGTGCAATATCCTTTAGGCGCAGAACAGTTTGCAGAGGCTATGCAGAACTTTATGGCGCATCAGGTAACTTTTATGGGTGGTTG
>JAFXJE010000050.1 GCA_017532485.1 Peptococcaceae bacterium
AGCAGTGAAATAATTGATGAGTATTTGAAGATGAATAAAGAGTTATCCTTGCACTGGATACCTTTGCTGGAAGATGAAATTGTGCTATGTGCTCAGAATAATCATCCCTTGATGCGGGAAAACTTAATTACAATCAAGTGTTTGGAAGACTATGTTGGTGAGCATAGCAGCAAAATTTCTTTTTATCATGTGTTGACGGGGACAACTTTAGGTACAATTTATCCTAAAGTTGTCTGTGACTCTAATACAATAGAGATGCACAAAAATTTAATCTCAGACCATGGCGTTATTACTTGTATGCCTAAATTGGCTTATCATTACCAATTCCAGCATGATAAATTTGCTGCAGTACCGGTGGAAATGAGAAGTTCTGTTATGCATGGGATTCTTTACCGAGAGGATTTGCAAAATGATGGCAGTATATTAATCAACACTTTTGTGCAATCTTTGCAGCGTCATTTTCAATTGCGCTATGGAGAATATAAATTCAGATAAATTGTGGAGAACTTGTTAAGAAAATACTGTAATCTTATGAGGTGTATTGAAAAATAAAACTCAATCATGTAAACTAAACGCAGGAATTGAGGTCAGTACAGAGAAAGGGTGGTCGTGATGATTTATGATAATATTGGTCAATTAATTGGGAACACTCCTTTAGTACGGGTGAAATTTCCAGAGCTTGCCTTGCAGGCAGAAATAGTTGCCAAAGTGGAAAGCTTTAATCCAGGAGGCAGTATTAAGGATAGAGTAGCTGCCAATATGCTTTATCAAGCAGAAGCAGACGGGTTATTGCAGCCAGGAGCAACGATTATTGAGCCTACTAGTGGTAATACTGGTGTCGGTTTGGCTTTGATGGCAGCACTTAAAGGTTATCGTTTGATTTTAACTATGCCGGAAAATATGAGCCAAGAACGCCAAGCTTTACTGCGTGCTTATGGTGCGGAAATAATGCTGACTCCTGCTGGTGAAGGTATGGCAGGAGCTATAGCTAAAGCAGAGGAATTGCATCAAAATATTGCTGGCAGTTATATGTGTGGACAGTTTACTAATCCTGCGAATCCACAAGCTCATTATTTAACAACGGCACAGGAAATTTATCAAGCTGCCGAAGGTAAGGTTGATATTTTAGTAGCAGCTATTGGCACTGGAGGTACGATTACAGGTCTAGCTCAAGGTTTAAAAGAATATCTTCCTAATATAATGATTGTCGGTGTAGAACCTGCACAATCAGCAGTAATTAATGGTTTTCCTGCTGGTGCGCATAAAATCCAAGGAATTGGGGCAGGCTTTATACCTGAGGTTTTAGCTTTAGAATTAATTGATGAAGTGTTAATGATAGACGAAGAACAAGCAATGGTAACTGCACGAAAGTTGGCTCGTGAGCAAGGCTTATTGGTAGGAATATCTTCCGGAGCAGCTATGGAGGCAGCTATTAAGTTGGCGCAGAAAGAAGAAAATAAAGGAAAAAGAATTGTTGTCATCTTACCAGATACAGGGGAACGCTATTTATCAACAGAGCTATTCAGTATGGGGTAACGACAGGAGGAATTTGGAATAAATGAAAAAATATCATGAGATAAAGGAAGAAACTGTAATTGCTTTAGCCCAACAAGGTGATGAGCAGGCAATGGAATTTTTATTGAAAAAATACCAAGGGCTGCTGAATTATATTTGTGACAAATATTATTTAAAAGACGGCGAAAAAGATGACTTGATGCAAGAGGCTATGATTGGTTTTGTGCAAGGTGTCAAAAGTTTTAAGCCTGAAAGTGGCAAGCAGTTTAAAAACTTTGCTTATCTTTGTGTGAAAAGAGAATTAGACTCTTGCATTAAGCGCTCAACCAGAAAAAAACATATGATTTTAAATGAAGCTCTACCAATGGCCGTTTATAATGAAAACGATGAACAAGCTGAGGATAAATCTGCTTACCTGATTGAGCGTGATGTAACTGGTAAAATCGTTTCTCCAGAAAATACCGTTGTAGCTAGAGAATCTTATTCAGAAATTATGGATAAAATTGCAGCAGTTTTATCGAAGATGGAATTAAATGTTTTATTGATGCGTGTAATGGGGATGTCTTATAATGAAATCACCTTAGCATTACAGCTGGAAAACAAATCCGTAGATAATGCGGTGCAGAGAATTAGAAAAAAAGTCAATAAATCTAAAGCATTGAATTTATGCTTAGTTGATTAGGGATGTGAAGAACTAAGATGTTTGAAAGATTTACGCAAAAGGCACAGCAAGTTATTTATTTTGCGGAACAGGAAGCTCGCAATATGAATCATCACGCTGTCGGAACGGAACATATTTTATTAGGTATATTAGATGAAGGCCAAGGCATAGCTGCCAAGGCCTTAACTGCGTTAGGCGTTGATTTGGAAAAAACAAAAGATACTATTCTGCAAATGGTAGCAATTGGTGCAGAGCCAGTAGGCAGAGATATGCTGATGACACCACGCGCTAAAAGGGTTTTTACACTGGCACAAGATGAAGCTGTACGCTGGGGTGTTAATTATATAGGAACAGAACATATTCTGTTGGGACTGCTGCGCGAGGATGAGAGTATTGCCTCCAGAGTTTTAGCTGAATTAAATATTGACCCAGATAAAATTCGCAAACAGGTAGTAGCACTTTTAGGTGGGGCCAATGCTGTCGAGAATACAATGGGTTACGGTAAGAAAGCTATTGAACAAAAAAATCATCCAACTATTGATGAATATGGTCGCAATATTAATGATTTAGTACGTCAAGGTAAAGTTGACCCTATTATCGGCAGAGAAAAAGAAATTGAGCGAGTTATTCAGGTGTTATGTCGTAGGACAAAAAATAATCCAGCTTTATTAGGTGACCCAGGTGTGGGAAAAACTGCTATTGTGGAGGGTTTGGCACAGCGTATCGTTGAGGGTAAAGTGCCTGAACTGCTGCGAGAAAAAGAAATTATTGCTTTAGATATGGGTGCTTTAGTGGCTGGTGCCAAATATCGTGGGGATTTTGAAGAACGTCTGAAAAAAGTCATGGAAGAAGTAAAACAAGATCGCCAAATTATCTTATTTATAGACGAAATGCATACTTTAATTGGTGCTGGCTCCGCGGAAGGTTCCTTAGATGCAGCCAATATTTTAAAACCTGAATTGGCACGTGGTAATCTGCAAGCTATTGGGGCGACAACTTTGGATGAATATCGTAAGCATATTGAAAAAGATGCTGCGCTGGAACGTCGTTTCCAACCAATTACAGTAGAAGAACCAACAGAAGAAGCTGCTATTAATATTTTAAAAGGTATTCGTGATAAATATGAGGCTCACCATAATCTGCAAATTGCTGATGAGGCTCTGACAGCGGCAGTAAAATTGTCGGCGCGTTATATTTCTGATCGCTTTTTACCGGATAAAGCAATTGATTTGATTGATGAAGCTGCTTCAAGAGTACGGCTGCAAACTTATACAGCACCGGAAGACGTGCAAAAGTTGGAAATGGTGATTGAGGAGCTGCAGAAAGAAAAAGAAGCTGCTGTTATTGCCCAAGAATATGAAAAAGCTGCTGAGTATCGTGACCAAGAACAGAAAAAGCGCCATGAATTGCAGATGGTAATTGATACTTGGAAAAATCAAGCATCTACGCAGACTAAAATTGTGGGCGAGGAAGATGTGGCTAATGTCGTAGCAAATTGGACAGGAGTGCCAGTAACTAAGTTAAAAGAAACAGACAGCCAGCGTTTATTGCACCTAGAAGATATTTTGCATGAAAGAGTTATTGGTCAGGATGAAGCTGTTAAGGCTGTAGCTAAGGCTGTGCGTCGGGCGCGTTCTGGCTTAAAAAGTCCGAAACG
>JAFXJE010000003.1 GCA_017532485.1 Peptococcaceae bacterium
GAAAATCATAAGGAAATGCGAGCTTTATTGGAAAGTGTGGAAGTAATCTTACAACGAGGAGATTGCTATTCCTTAAAGCAATTAGCTGTCAAAGGCAGTGATTTATTAGATTTAGGTTATCAAGGTATAGAAGTAGGTAAAAAGCTGCAAGAATTGTTGGAGATAGTTCTGCATGACCCTAGTTTAAATGAAAAAGATTATTTATTGCAAAAATCTAAAAAGTAATGAGAGGAATGAAGCTGACATGAGAAAATATGAGCTTATTCAATCAGAGCAAAATCAATGGCTGAAAAAATGTAAAGCTTTACAGCAAAAAAAATATCGCCAAGAATATAAAGAGTTTATTGCGGAAGGATTACGATTTGTCGAAGAAGCGCTAAACAGTCATGCTGAAATTAAAATGATTTTAGTTGCTGAGCAACAAACACAATTATTGGAAAAATTATTTATTCCACAAGATATTCCGGTAATGTTAGTGCAAAAAGGTCTTTTAGAAAAATGTCTAAATACCGTTAATCCACAAGGCATTGTAGCTATTATCGGACAGCCCGAATGGTCTTGGGACGAATTAGCAAAAATGAAGCGTTTCTTAATTGTAGATGGAGTGCAGGACCCAGGAAATCTGGGCACAATATTGCGCACTGCTTTAGCTGCAGGAACAGAAGCTGTTCTTTGCCTAAAGGGTACGGTTGATGTCTATAATGATAAAACCTTGCGTTCGACGATGGGAGCTATTTTTCGCGAACCGATTTATTTTATCGAAGATGTAGACAGCTTACTCCAAGACTTGCAGCAGTGGGGAGTTGCTGTGTTAGTGTCTGATATTCGTGCTGAGAAGAATTATATGGAAATGACTTTTCCAGAAAAAACAGCCTTAGTAGTCAGTAATGAAGCCAATGGGCCGCAGTTGATTAAAAATGGTGATTTGCTGGTAAAAATACCTTTAGCAGAGGGAGCGGAGTCATTAAATGTGGCAGTAGCTACTGGTATTTTACTTTATGCTATTCAAACCGGGGGAAAATAATTATGTATATAAAACCTAAATTACATCAACATTATTGGTATGTAGGTCAAGATGATAATGATTTTTGGACGATTTTAGATAAGGATAATGAAAACGAGGATATGGATAAGTACAATATGGCTTGCCAAAATTGCTTCCTAGATAAAGAAACTGCCGAAAGTCAGCTTTTTGAGCAAATTACTCAGCAAATGCGCGAAGATGGTTATCAAATTTGGCTGGAACAAGAACAGAGAAGAAAACAGGGAGTTTAATTGCAAAAAGAGGGAAATATGCTATAATGATATATTGTGGTATATATTATGGTATAAGTGAAAATTTGGCAAAGGGGAGTAAATATGGCGGAGAGTTTGGCTGTTTGGTTTACGGAATTATTTACCGGTTATCTGCCTAAAGAGTTAATTGTATTTGTAATTTCCATGCTGCCTATTTTGGAATTGCGTGGAGGTTTAATAGCAGCAGCTTTATTAGATATTCCTTTGTTGGAAGCGATAATTATTTGTTTTATCGGTAATATTTTACCGATACCGTTTGCTTTGTTGTTAGTGCGTCCTGTTTTTAATTGGTTAAGAAAAACAAGATTGTTTAGACCAATGGTAGAACATTTAGAAGCAAAAGCAATGGGGAAAAGTGATCAAATTCAAAGATATGAGTTTTGGGGCTTAGCTCTTTTTGTAGGTATTCCTTTACCTGGCACTGGTGCATGGACAGGGGCGTTAATTGCCTCGATGCTCAATATCAGTATTAAGCGAGCTATGCCGCCGATTATCCTTGGTTTAATCATGGCGACAACGATAATGTGTTTGATTTCTTATGGTATACCGGCATTATTCCAATAAAAAAGCTGGGACTATTGTCCCAGCCTTAAATAATTAAATTAATGGTGGTGGTCACCACAATCATGATGGTCGCAAGCGATTTGGTTGTCAGTTAATTCGTGTCTCAACCATGCTTCAGCAACTTCGCGAACAGGACCGGAGCAACCACGAATAACTTCGATACCGTTAGCATTTAAAACATTTTTAGCACCGTCACCCATGTTGCCACCCAACATAACTAAAACTCCATATTGAGCTAAAATAGGAGCAATACCAGATTTGCAGCCACATCCTTCAGGAGATGCCATGGTTTCTTCAGCTGTGATTTTGCCGTTTTCAACAGTATAAATGGTGTAATGGTCGCAATGTCCGAAATGGTTGTCGATTACGCCGTCACGAGTAGGTAAACAAATTTTCATGTTAATATCCTCCTTTGAAGTATGATTTTCTCATTCATTATAATATAAAAGGGGAAAAAAGACAATAATAAAAAATAAGTACGATGGAAAGAAGGAAATATATGATTCCGGAAAAGCGAATTGTTCATTTAAAAAAATTATTACAACATTTAGAGTTGGAAGTAGCTGATTTTGAGCAAATCAGTCGTGCTTTGACTCATCCGTCATTTATATTGGAAAATGAGGGTAAAGAAGGTTTGGAAATAGTCAACAATCAGCGTTTGGAGTTTTTAGGTGATGCTGTAGTTGATTTACTGGTAGGTGAATATTTATTTCATCAATTTCCACAATATCCGGAAGGTGTCTTAACTAAAATGCGAGCAGCTTTAGTTTGTGAGGCTACGTTAGCTAATGCAGCCAGACGTTATAATTTAGGTGAATATTTACTGGTCGGAAAAGGTGAAAAGCTTTGTGGTGGTAATGAACGTACTTCAAATTTGGCTGATGCTTGGGAAGCTTTGATGGCAGCAATTTATTTAGAATTGGGTTTAGAGGAAGTACGAAGAATAATGATTAAGGCTATTGCACCAGAAATTGACCGCGTGAGAAAAGGACATTTTGGTGATTATAAAACTCAGTTACAGGAATTTGCTCAACAAAGTCCTGATGCTAAGATTGAATATAAAATTATTTCTGAAGATGGTCCTGACCATGCCAAGAATTTTACAGCAAGGGTTATTGTAAATGAGACAACACAAGCAGATGGTATTGGTAAGACTAAAAAAGAAGCAGAGCAAAATGCTGCTTGTCAAGCCTTAATTAAGCTTGGACAAATTGAACAATAGGAGGGGAAAGAATTGTATTTAAAACGCTTAGAGATACAAGGCTTTAAGTCCTTTGCAGATAAAGTTGAATTTGAATTTCCCAGTGGTATTACAGCAATTGTAGGGCCTAATGGCAGTGGGAAGTCCAATGTTGTAGATAGTATCCGTTGGGTACTGGGGGAACAGAGTGTAAAAAGCCTCCGAGGCAGTAAAATGGAGGATGTAATTTTTGCCGGTAGTAGTGATCGTAGAGCTGTAGGTATGGCCCAAGTATCTATGACTATTGATAATAGTGAGCATCTTTTAGCCTTAGATTTTGATGAAATTACCGTAACTAGACGTTTATACCGTTCTGGAGAAAGTGAATATTTGATTAATAAATCACCTTGTCGCTTGAAAGATATTCATGAATTGTTTATGGATACAGGTTTAGGCAGAGAAGGGTTGTCTATTATCAGCCAAGGTAAAGTAGATGAAATTTTAACGCTGAAACCAGAAGATCGGCGTGGCTTGATTGAAGAAGCAGCAGGTATTGTTAAATACAAATATCGCAAACGCGAAGCTGAACGCAAATTAGCGGATACAGAAGAAAATATGGTGCGTATCCATGACATTATCAGTGAGTTGTCTGAAAGAGTAGAGCCTTTAGGTGAACAGGCAGAAAAGGCGAAACAATATAAAATATGGAAAGAAGATTTGGACAAGCTGGAAATTTCCGTAGAAGTAGCTGATATTGAAAAAAATAAGGCTAAAGAAGAACAGCTTTTAGGTGAAAAACAGAATATTGAAAATCAAGTTGCAGGATTTGCTTCTCAATTAGCCAAAAAGGAAGTTGCGTTGTCAGAAGAAAAATTTGCGGAACAAGCTGATGAAGAAGAAATGACTCAGTTGCAGCAGCATTTTTTCAGCTTACAAGGTGAAATTGACCGTCGGAAAAACGATATTGAAGCTGCCAAAGAAATGGTTAATCATGTTGAGCAACAAAAAGGATTACTGCAAAAGGAAATTAGTGATCAACAGCAAGAATTAACTGATTTACAGGAGCAAATCGCGAAACAGCAGAATGAAGCGACAAATTTGAAAGGAAATTTTGTCGAGGAAGAAAAACAATTAGATGATTTACAGGCACAAGCAGTTCAAGATGAACAAGAGCAGTTTCGCTTAGAACAAGCTGTGGAAGAACAAAAAAATAAGCAGTTTGCAAATATGCAAGAGCAAGCGAGAATTCATAATGAAATTCAACGCTTAAATCAAGACTTGTTCGGTGGTGATCGCCGTCAAGAAAGACAGGAAGAAAAATTACAAAGTATTAATCTGCAATTGAGTGAAACAGTTAGTGCAACTATAGATTTGCAAGAATCTTATGAGGAAAAGCTTGCTCTTCAAGAAAATCATCTACGAAAAATTGAAGCTTTGGAGCAGGAACTGGAAAATCGTAAGCAAGAGCAATTTGTTATGCAAAAAGCTTTGAATGATATTCAAATGCGCTATCAGGAGTCTTTCTCCAAAAAAGAAGCGTTGACTGAACTGGAACATTCTGGGGAAGGCTATCAATATGGTGTAAAGTCTGTCTTGGAACAAAAAAATGAAGGCAAATTAGAGGGTATCATCGGTACAGTTGCTCAGCTGATTAAAGTACCACAAAAATATGAAAAAGCTGTCGAGACGGCAATGGGTGTAAGTTTACAAAATATTGTTACGGAAGATGATAGTCAAGCCCAAAAAGCTATTCAATATTTGAAGGAACAGAAAAAGGGCAGGGTTACTTTTTTACCATTAAATACAGTAAAAGGTATGCGTGCTGAAGAAGATTTGAGTCAAGAAGCAAATGTAATTGGCTTAGCAGTAGATTTAATTGAGTTTGAAGGACGTTACCAACAAATTTTGCTGCATTTGTTGGGTAAAGTATGGATAGTAAAAGATTTATCTTCGGCAGTAAATATTGGAAAAAAACGTGGTTTCTCTCATCGTTTAGTAACTCTTGATGGCGAATTGATTACACCAGGTGGTGCTTTGACTGGTGGTAATCATAACAAAGAGCAAAAAGGTTTATTACTTCGACAAAGACAAATCGAAGAGTTAACTGAACAAGTAGCTGAATTACAGCAAAAAATGGATGATAAAAATCAAGAATTAGATGATTTTTATTTGATTACCATTGAGAAACAGCAGCAATTGAATAACTTGAAAGAGGAAAGAACAGAATTTGTTCAACAAGTAGCTGCTTTACATCAACAATTGGAGCAAAATGCTAAAGACCAAAAGCGTTTGGAAAATGAACAGCACTTGGAACAGCAAGTTCTGGAAGAAATGCTGCAGGAAAAAGTGCAAGCAGCAGATAATTTGAAAAAGGCTCAACAATTGGAAATAGAGTTAAAAGAAAAGGAAAATGACCTAAAAGAAGAAATTGTCAAACTGCAAGAGCAGCAACAAGCACAGCTGCAAGCGATTAAAATTCATCAAGAAGAATTACAAAGTGCGCTTATTCAATTTGCTACAGCTAAACAACGCTGGGAAATTATGCAGCAGCAATATCTTGAAGTAGAAGGCAGAGCTGAACAATTACAGCAGACGATAAAGCAAAAAGAAGAAAATTACCGAACTTTGCTTAATCAATATCAAATGAAACAACAGGAAATTGTTGAACATCAGCAGTATGTAGAAGAACATTTACCAAAACTGCAGGCAGAAAATCAACAGCTGGAATTAAAAAA
>JAFXJE010000004.1 GCA_017532485.1 Peptococcaceae bacterium
CTACTATTTCCATCCCACATTCCTGCAGTTTAGCAATTACCGGCTTGATATGGTCGGCAATAACATTCTTCAGCAGCAAATTGCCACCGGTAATAGCAGCTGCAATTAAATAGCTGCCTGCTTCTATGCGATCAGGAATAACGGTGTAATTAGTACCATGAAGTTTTTCTACACCCTCTACTTTAATCACTTTCGTGCCAGCTCCACGCACATTCGCACCCATACTGTTGAGGAAATTTGCCAAATCTACAACTTCAGGTTCTTCAGCTGCATTTTCAATAATAGTTGTTCCTTCTGCGATAACTGCCGCCATCATAATATGCTCGGTAGCACCTACGCTAGGGAAATCCAAGTAAATCTTAGCACCTTTTAAACGTCCCTCTGCTTTGGCATCCATGTTACCATGATCAATATTAATAGTCGCACCCAAAGCTTCCAAACCTTTTAAGTGTAAGTCAATTGGTCGCGTACCGATAGCACAGCCCCCAGGCATGGAAATTTTAGCTCGCCCTAATCTTGCCAACAATGGTCCCATAATCCAAAGACTAGCGCGCATTTTTTGAATATAGTGATAAGGTGCTTCAAAGTTATTAATACCGGTACTATCTACTGTCATAGTGCTGCCTTCTAAAGTTACTTTTGCACCTAAGCATTCCAAGACTTCCATAATCGTTTCGACATCAGCCAAATGTGGCACTTCATTAATTACACAAATGCCTTCTTCGGCTAACAAGGTTCCGATAATTATTGGCAATACTGCATTTTTAGCTCCGCTGATTGTTACTTCACCCTGAATGGTATTACCGCCTGTCACGATAATTTTATCCAACTTCCTACCTCCCTTACGGAGAATTATCTATATCTCTTTCAATATATGCAATTAAATAAGTTTTCTTGCTTATTAATACACACTCTTGTTTATATTACCTTATTTTTTCTCTTAGGTCAAATAAAAATTTCTTTAATATTGCTGATAAATGACAGGACTGCCCAGATACATACTTGTACGCCCATTACGTTCGACAAAAGCTAGGTTACCATTTAATCTAACACCATTAATCTCCAAGCTTTGACTTAATTCTGCACTGTAAAAAGTATAACTTTCATGGTCTTCTTGTTCTAAATCAATAATCAAATCCGTTGCCAATTTTTCGGCGATTTCTTTAGCCAAGTGCTGCCGAGTATTTTTATGCAAACTTTCTTCATAACTACTACAAAAAGTAATGCCTACAGGTTTCCCACCTGCATAACGGTTTGAAAATTCCTGCCACAATTTATACTGCTGATTAGCCAAAGTTAGATTGTCACTAATCAATTCCATTGTGATGACCGTTCCCTTCTTGCGACAAATTTGCAAAGTAGTGCCATCTTGCCAAGTGAGGCGTTTATCATTTTCAAGAGGTGACAACTGCCAATGTTCTGCCAAATATTGCTCTGCCTCATTTGCTTGTTCGAGAGCAAACCAAGCGGAAAGGACAACAACCTCAAAAGGATAACCCTCTTCTTGATAAACTTTTGCCAATAGAGCAAAGTCATCCGTTTCAACTGCACTTGGTTTTTGTAAAACTGTATTCAAGTTCATTGCCAATAGACACATCATCCCTGCCAACATCCATTTATCCATAAGTATCGCTCCTCTGTTTCTTGATTTCCTTCCTATCTTTTCCGAAAATCACCTTAATTAATCACTGATTTGCGATTGCAACGAAATTTTCCCCATTGTATAATGGAAATGATGAAGGAAAGGAGATGCTTATGTTCAAGAAAAATCAATCCTCATTATTAAAAAGCAGTTGTCAATTTTTAATTATTCTTCTAGCGTTTGCTGTCGGTTGGCTGGGTGGTCAATATCTTTTTTCCGTTCAACAGCAGGATAAGATAGCTATCTTACCTTTAGACAGCCGACCTTGTAATACACAATACCCACAAGTTTTAGGAAAAGTTGCTGGGATGGAAATTGCCCTGCCCGAAGCAAAATTTTTAGATGATTTTCGTTCGCCTTCCAAGGAGGAAGAATTATGGACTTGGCTGGAACATGAAGCAAAATCTAAAGATTGTTTAATTATTTATACTAATCAACTTTTTCAAGGCGGATTAATTGCTTCGCGTGATTATGAAAATTATGAAAATACGGATAACCAATTAATTCGTTTAGAAAATTTTTGCCAGAAGCATCAAGATAAAGAGATTATTGTCGCTACTATTTTGCCTCGATTGAAGCCAACTCAGTATAATGCTGACTTATGGAAGTATCAGGCAGCTTTGACTGAATGGGCAGTAAATGCAGCCCAAAGTTTATCCGAAACTGGTGTCTTAGGTGAAATGCCTGCAGATGTACCTGAAGATGTGGTCCAACAATATTTAGGTTTATATGACGAAGCTGAAAAATTGGTTGAAGCCTTGGCTATCTTAGCCGAAAAAGGACTAATCGACCATCTGATTATCGGACAAGATGATGCAGAAGAATGGTCTTTCTCCAATTTAATTTATCAAAAAATGGAACAGCACCAAAATAACAATATCACTACTGTGCATGGTGCTGATGAGTTGACCATGCTGATTTTAGCCAATCGGCTTGAACAGGAGCCTCTGCCTGTACGCATAGTCTACACCAACCCATATAAATTAGATGATTTCTATCCTTATGAGGCTGCAGATTTACAAACTATCGTGAATGTTAAGTTGGCATTTGCTGGTTTAGTAGAAAATCCACATGCTAAAGATGTGATTATTATTCATAATGACCCCGAAAAGAGCCAACTGGCAGCCGAACTTTTAGCTAAAGAAAAAGAGCATTATGTAGGTATTGCGGATATTGCTTATACCAATCGTGGTGATTACAGATTGAAAGATATTTTATTCAGCTCTGAATATTTTGAGCATGTCAGCTGCTATTCAGGCTGGAACACAGCCAGCAACACACTAGGCACTGTATTTGCCCATTATCGTCTCAGTCAATATGGTGGGCAGCAATATGCTCAGGCTAGCAATAAAGAGAAAGAAGATATTTTAAAAGCTTTTTTAACTTTCAAGGCTATTCGTTGGAATGAAGACCAGATTTATCAAGCACATATTGCACCTCGACTCAATCCACTTTTATTGGAACAAAAATTGATTGACGGCTACGGTGTTTTCTTAA
>JAFXJE010000051.1 GCA_017532485.1 Peptococcaceae bacterium
ATTTTTGCTGGATGGTGTAGTGATGAATGAGGCTTTGGCAGCATATTCTGAAACAAATGCCAGTGGTGTAGGGATAGCAGCAGCTTTGCGTGCGGAAAGAGGTAAGGCATTATTAAGTGAAGGATTATTAACTAGAATTATGTTGAAAGTAAGCTCTGCTGCTGAAAGCAGATTAGATGGTTGTCCTTTGCCTACAATGAGCAGTTCTGGTTCAGGCACAAAAGGTATTGTAGTTATCTTACCGGTACATGAAACAGCTGACACATTGGGCGTGCCTAAATTACAAAAATTAAGAGCTATTGCCTTGGCTCATTTGGTTAATCGTTATGTAAATGCTTATGTCGGCAAGTTATCACCTATGTGTACTTGCATAATGGGTGCTTCAACTGGTGTGGCTGTGGGTATCACTTATTTATTAGGTGGTAACGATGAACAGCTTGGTTATGCAGTTAAAAATATGACAGGGACAGTTGCTGGGATGATTTGTGACGGTGGTAAGGTTGGCTGTTCCTTAAAAGCAGCTACTGGCTCAGCCGCAGCCTTGTTGAGTGCCATTACTGCTATTCATCAAGCTCCATTACGGACTACGGATGGTATTTGTGGAGAAACACCTGAAGAGTGTATTCGCAATGCAACAAGAATTGGCAATCAAGGTATGAGTAATACAAATCAGGAAATTCTGAAGATTATGATTGATAAACAATAACAGAAATTAACTAGCTAAGAAAAAGGGTGAGGATAATGAAAGTTGCAGCTGATTTTCGTTTGTTGGCACGCAATGCTTTGCGTGGTAAGTGGACCATTGCCGTTGTTGCTGGTCTCATTGCAATGATATTAGGTGGAGTAGGTTCTACTGGTCCAGAGGTCAATTTCACCTATGACGGTCATCATAGTAATCTGAGTGTAGATTATAGTGGAACGACAATTATTTCGACTAATGGTGGGGTAGCTCCTGAGTTAAAAGCTTTACTTTTTGGTGGTGCTCTTTATATAGGGCTGGCAGCAATTGCTTTTGCGGCTTTATATTTTATTTTATCCAGCGTAGTAGGTGTGGGTTATGCGCGTTTTAATTTAGAACTTATTGATGGAGAAGAAGCTTCTATTGGCAGCTTATTTACTTATTTATCGCATTGGAAAACTACAGCCTTAGCTAAATTGCTGCAGTTTGTGTATATTCTGCTTTGGTCATTACTGCTTGTTATTCCTGGGATTATGGCGTCGTATAGCTATGCTATGACGAAATATATTTTAGCAGAACAGCCGGAGTTAACTGCACAAGAGGCTCTCGCTCGTTCTAAAGAATTGATGTACGGCAACCGTTGGCGTTTATTCTGTTTGCAAGTTAGTTTTATTGGTTGGGCTATCCTTTGTATTTTTACTTTGGCTATCGGTAATTTGTGGTTAATTCCATATATGGAAGCAGCAACAGCTGCTTTTTATCGGGAAATAACAGGCACTACGCAGACTAAACCTAGCTCAGAGGAAGCAGAAACTTATGAATATTATTATTCCGAAGAAGAATAATATTGATTTTTTGCTATAGATAAAAATCAATTCGTTATTGCCATAATTTATAATTGACAATAAGAAAAAATTCATTATACTGAAGATAGATTTAAGACAAAATTGAATAATTTTCGGATGAGGAATTTGGGAGAGAATGTTTAAGTACATCGCCGAAGGTGCAAGAGCAAAAAACTCTCAGGCAAAAGGACTGAATTCTGACGAAACTCTGGAAAGCAGTAATGCACCGACGAAGCAACTCTTACTTTGAAACAGTAGCATGAAAAGTAATGAAGGAATCTTTCAGGTAAATCAACAGAGGCATGAAAATGAGAGCAAAGAGTTCTTGTTTTTATGCCTCTGTTTTTATTTGTACTCTATTTCACAAAAATCTAAGGAGGAAACAAGTTATGGAAAAAAAGACACCACTCTATGACAGCCATGTGGCAGCTGGTGGTAAAATTGTCCCATTTGCAGGATATTTATTGCCTGTTCAGTACGAAACAGGTGTAATCAAAGAACATATGGCTGTGCGGGAAGGCTGTGGTTTATTTGATGTATCTCACATGGGCGAATTATTATTGGAAGGTCCTGACGCTTTAAATAATGTTCAGTTGGTAACTACTAACGACTGCAGTGGTATGTATGACGGACAAGTGCGTTACAGCCCGATGTGTAATGAAAAAGGTGGGGTTGTAGACGATATTTTAGTTTATAAAATTCATGATACAGCATACTTATTGGTAGTAAATGCTTCCAATAAAGATAAAGATGCAGCTTGGATTTCCGACCACTTATTTGGTGATGTGAAATTTACCGATTTATCTGATGGTGTTGCTCAAGTAGCTTTGCAAGGTCCAAAATCTGTACCTCTGTTAGCAGAATTGGTTGCAGATGAAGAAATTCCTAAAAAATATTACAGCTTTGTGAAAGAAGCTAATGTTAAAGGTATTAAATGTCTCATTTCTCGTACAGGTTATACTGGCGAATTAGGTTATGAATTGTACTGTGCAGCTGAAGACGGGACAAAATTATGGGATTTATTATTGGAAGATGGCAAAGCTTATGATTTAATTCCTTGTGGTTTGGGCGCTAGAGATACCTTGCGTTTAGAAGCTTCCATGCCGTTATATGGCCATGAAATGAACGATGAAGTGTCTCCACTGGAAACAGATTTAGGTTTCTTTGTAAAATTAGATAAAGAAAACTTTATCGGTAAAGATGCTTTAGTTGCGGCTGGTGAACCAAAACGCTGTCGTGTAGGTTTAAAAGTAACAGGTCGTGGTATTGTCCGTGAAGAATGTCCTGTATTTGTAGGCGATACTCAAATCGGGATGACAACTTCTGGTACGCATTGTCCATTTATTGGGATGCCTGTAGCGATGGCTTTAATTGATAAAACCTATAGTGAGGTTGGGACAGCTGTAGAAGTAGAAGTGCGTGGTCGAAAAGTGGCTGCAGAAATTGTTTCACTGCCGTTTTATAAACGTCCAAAAAATTAAACTTAATTTTTCATCTTATAGTTAAAACATGGATATAATTATCCGTGGCAATAAATAATATATTTAAACAATTTTTAGGAGGAAACAACAATGACAAATTTAGAACAATTAAAATACACCAAATCCCATGAGTGGGTATTAGAAAATGCTGACGGTACAGTAACAGTAGGTTTAACAGATTATGCCCAAAAAGAATTAGGTGACTTAGTATTCGTGAACTTGCCAATTGAAGGTGACGAAGTAACAGCAGGTGAATCTTTCGGTGACGTAGAATCCGTAAAAGCTGTATCTGACGTATTTAGTCCTGTAAGTGGTACAGTGGCAGAAGTAAACGAAGAATTATTAGATGCTCCACAATTAATTAATGAACAACCTTACGAAGCTTGGTTAATTAAAGTAGAAAATGTAGGTGACAAGGAAGAATTGTTAACTGCTGCTGAGTATGAAGCTTTCATTCAGGGAGAATAATTATGGGACATTATATACCTGCTACTAAAGAGGAACAGCAGGAATTATTAGCCGCTATTGGCGTAAAAGATATTTCTGAATTATTTACTGCTGTTCCAGAGGAAGTATTATTAAAAGAGCCTTTGAATTTACCGGCTGGTAAATCTGAATTAGAAGTAAGAAGAATGATGGAAGAAATCAGCAGTCAAAATAAAGTATTTGGGACTGTTTTGCGTGGCGCTAGTGCTTACCAGCATTACATTCCTTCTATCGTGAAATATATTACTGCTAAAGAAGAATTTGTGACAGCTTATACACCGTATCAAGCTGAATTAAGCCAAGGTATTTTACAATCTATTTTTGAATATCAAACTATGATTTGCGAATTAACAGGCATGGATGCTTCCAATGCCAGCATTTATGACGGGGCTTCTGCGGCTGCCGAAGCAGTGGCTATGTGTCGGGAACGTAAACGCACTGTAGCACTCGTTTCTGCTACTACTCATCCTGATGTATTGGCTACTATTCAAACTTATTGCTATGGCGTAGGCGCAGAAGTAAGAATTGTACCTGAAAAAGATGGTGTAACTGATGCCGAAGCTTTAAGAGCAGCTTTAGCTGAAGATGTTTGCTGCTTCTATGTGCAGCAGCCAAATTTCTATGGCAATATTGAAGATTGCACAGCTTTAGGTGAAATTGCGCATAGTGGCGGAGCTAAATATATTATGGGCTGCAATCCTATTGCTTTAGCAGTATTAAAAACACCTGCAGCTTGTGGTGCTGATATTGCCGTAGGCGAAGGTCAGCCTTTAGGGATGCCATTAGCTTATGGTGGCCCATACTTAGGCTTCATGGCAGCAACTAATGCTATGACTCGTAAATTGCCTGGTCGTATCGTAGGGGAAACAAAAGATGCTGACGGCAATCGTGCTTTTGTTCTGACCTTGCAAGCTAGAGAACAGCATATTCGCCGCGAAAAAGCCTCTAGTAATGTCTGCTCCAACCAAGCTTTATGCGCTTTAACAGCTGCAGTATATTTAAGCACAATGGGGCCTGAAGGTGTAAAACAGGCAGCAGTACAGTCTATGTCCAAAGCACATTATTTTGCAGAACAATTAGCTGCTATTCCTGGAGTAACTGTCAAAAATCAAGGTAATTGGTTCCATGAATTTGTAACCACATTACCTGTGGATACAGAAAAAGTATTAGCAGCTTTGGCAGAAAATGATATTTTGGGTGGTTTGCCTGTCCAAGATGGTATCTTGTGGTGTGTAACTGAATTAGTAAGTAAAGAAAAACTTGACCAAGCAGCAGCAATTATTCGGGAGGTGTGTGCATAATGCAATTGATTTTTGAAAAAAGCAAAGCAGGTCGCGGCTGCACACTTTTACCAGCTTGTGATGTACCAGAGGTACAGCTTCCTGAAGAATTAAAACGAGAACAGGCGTTGAATTTGCCTGAATTAGCAGAAACAGACATCAGCCGTCACTATACAGCCTTGGCTAAACGCGCTTACGGTGTTAATGATGGTTTCTATCCATTGGGCTCCTGCACAATGAAATATAATCCTCGGATTGACGAAGAAATTGCGGCTTTAACTGGATTTACAGGTGTACATCCATTACAGCCGGCTGAGACAACCGAAGGCTGCCAAAAAGTATTAGCTTTAGCTGAACAATATTTATGTGAAGCTACAGGTATGGATGCGATTACTTTCCAACCTGCTGCTGGTGCGCATGGTGAGTTTACTGGTTTATTATTGATTAAAGCGTACCATGAAGCTAGAGGAGAACAGCATCGTAATAAAATCATTATTCCAGATGCTGCTCATGGTACTAATCCAGCCAGTGCAGTTATGGCAGGTTTTAGTGTAGTAACTATTCCTTCCGGTGCTGATGGCTGCGTAGATTTAGAGGCATTAAAAGCCAGCGTGGATGAAAATACAGCAGGCTTAATGCTGACAAACCCAAATACCGTAGGTATTTTTGACAGCAATATTTTGGAAATTACTGATATTATCCACCAAGCAGGTGGTTTGAACTATTATGACGGTGCCAACTTTAATGCTATTATGGGCGTGGTACGTCCTGGAGACATGGGCTTTGACGTTGTGCATTTGAACTTGCACAAAACTTTTGCTACCCCACATGGCGGTGGTGGCCCAGGCAGTGGTCCTGTAGCTTGTAAAGAAATTTTAAAACCATATTTGCCAGGATGTGCATCTTTAACAGGCGAACAGCCTAAATTGCAGATGAAAGCTTTTCATGGCAATTTCTTAGTAGTAGTTAAAGCCTTAACCTATATGTTGACTTTAGGCGCAGAAGGTATTCGCAATGCTTGTGAAACAGCAGTTTTAAATGCCAACTACATGATGGAAGGTCTGAAAGATTTGTATCCTGTAGCTTATGGCGAACGCTGCATGCACGAATTTGTTTTATGTTTGGAAAACTTGAAAAAAGAAACAGGTGTTTCTGCTTTAGATGTGGCTAAATCCTTGATTGACCACGAAATTCATCCACCAACAATGTATTTCCCATTAATCGTGCATGAAGCGTTGATGTTTGAACCAACTGAGACTGAAGCCAAAGAAACTTTAGATGAAGCTATTGCTGTGATGCGTGAACTTCATAAAATGGCTTATGAAGATGCAGAGCAGATGCATCATGCTCCACATCATGCCCAAATTAAACGTCCTGATGAAGTATTGGCAGCAAGACAACCAATTCTTCGTTATCAAGCTGATTAAATTATGATTAAACAAACTTACTACTATCTGCAGGATAAAGTAGAGCCTTGCTATAATCTGGCAGTGGAACAGCACCTACTGGAAAGTGTACCAACTGAAGCTTGTATTTTGTATTTATGGCAAAATCAACGGACAGTTGTTATCGGTAAAAACCAAAATTGCTGGAAAGAATGTAAATTACAGCAGTTAAGTGATGACGGCGGGCAAATGGTGCGGCGTCTTTCCGGCGGAGGGGCAGTCTATCATGATTTGGGAAATCTGAATTTTACCTTTTTAATTCGGAAACAAGATTATGACATCTCTCGACAGCTGGAAGTTATTCTCCAAGCTTTGTTGCTCTTAGGTATACCAGCAGAGAAAAGTGGACGTAATGATTTATTGGCTGATGGCAGAAAATTTTCTGGCAATGCCTTTTACGAAAGTGGTGACTATGCGTACCATCATGGTACTCTGATGGTCAATGTAGACCGTAGTCAGTTGGGGAAATATCTGCAAGTATCGGCTGAAAAATTGGCTAGTAAAGGAGTCAGCTCCGTACAGGCAAGGGTAGTAAACTTAAATGAGCTAAAGCCTGATTTGACTATAAAAGAGTTGCAGCAAGCTTTGCTGCAAGCTATGGAGATAGTTTATGGCTGTCCTATTCAGCCTTGGCAAGAGGAGAAGCTTGATTTGGCACAGATAGCAATTTATCAAGCAAAATATGCTTCAGATGAGTGGCGTTTGGGTAGACCTATTCCTTTTAGCTGGGAAATGAGTCACCGTTTTCCGTGGGGCGAAATCCAACTGCAATGTGAGGTTAATAGAGGAAAAATCCAGCAAAGCAATATTTATTCTGATGCTATGGATGGAGAATTAATTGAAAAAATTGCCGAGCAACTCCAAGGCTGTGCTTTTGGCAGTAAAGCTATGGTTGCTAGATTGGCAGAAATGCCAGTACGCGCAGAAATTGACGATTTGTGTCAATATCTGACGGGGTTGCAGATGTAAGGATAAATGAGGAGAATAAAACCTATGCAATATGATTTGATTGTAATTGGTGGTGGTCCGGGTGGCTATGTAGCTGCTATCAGAGCCAGTCAATTAGGCATGAAAACAGCTTTGGTAGAAAAAGATGCTTTGGGCGGCACTTGCTTAAATAGAGGTTGTATCCCAACAAAAACTTTAATGCACGCAGCTAATGTTTATCGTGAAGTGGGTGAAAGTGCTTCGTTGGGTTTACATTTCGGGGAAGCAAGCTACAATTTTGGTGAAATGCACCAACGCAAAAACGATGTTATCGGACAATTACGTGACGGTATTGCTCAGCTCTTGAAAGCAAACCAAGTAGATGTTTATGCAGAAAAAGGCATAATTCTTGACAGTAATAATGTCCAAGTGGGTGCCGAAACC
>JAFXJE010000052.1 GCA_017532485.1 Peptococcaceae bacterium
GCGGAGTGTTGTAAATTGCTGCAAAATCTTCTTTGATACCCTCTGCCGGAACAGAGCCATAAGAACGAGTTACTTCTCTGCCGCTTTTCAAGACATAAACTACATCCAAGCGGATACGATAATCCCAATTAGGCATCTCTACAGGGTTTTCTGGTACATAATATTCATTATCAACAACCTTACCCAGCATAGCCAGCATTGGGGAAATCATTTCTCCAGTATAACCCTTCACTTCCCCATCATTATTATAATTATAACGACTGTCCGGTAAGTTACTGAATTCGCAGCGAATTTCCGCTACTTGATTTTCTTCCGGCAAATACTGGTCGTAGCCGAATAAATCCCAACGAACAACGGCGATTAAAGCAAAGATAATTACCATAAAGACAGCTGCATGCGACAAACGATGCAGCATGGCGCGGAAATCTTTTTGGATAATTACCTCACAGACCATGTGAACCAAAATACCGCAAGATAAAGCACCAAAAACAAAGAAGAAGAAGCTGCGGCCGATTTCTTCAAATAAAATCCCGCCGACAATAGCTGCAATCAACATCAAATAGAATTTTAAAACAGGCTCACTAATCCGATAAACTAAAGCATTACCTGTTGCTTCACTTGGCCGTTTACCATATAAAAACCAAGAAGCAACTGTAAAGAATAAGGCTAGAGCTAAGAAAGTTATACTTTTACTAAAACCAAGAGTTTCGATACTTTCATAAGCGTACCACCAATCACCAGGCGCAGATGAATAATAAATATTCATGTTGCTCAAGAAATCTACCAAAGCACAGAGTGGTGAAAAATAGAAACTCAAATCAAACCAGTGCTGACTAGTTACAAAAGTATCCAAAAACACATCGCAAAGCAGCTGGATAGCTAGCACTAAAACCGGTACACAAAAATGCAGTACTGCAGTCATACAGATATGAGTTAAAACTGTACCTGTCAGCTGACCTGCTAAAATGGTCAAGCTATAACTGAATACAGCAAAAAGCATAATTCGCCCAAGATGGACAGCTACCGCTGAGAGAGAAACTGCTGCGCCTCCCCCTTGCATAAAGGCTAAAATTAGCATAACCATTGTCATCAACAGCATCGGAATAAAGACAATCAATAAACCTATAACATATTGATTCCAAAATAGTTTTTGGCGTTTGATAGGCTGACTATGATAGAAATTGACTTGATTTTTATGCTGTAAATAAGCAAACAAGACAATCGCTGTTAAAATTGCAAAACCGCTTGCCAAAACATAATAGCTTAAAAAACCTTCGGCAGCAAACCAACGGGCAGTCTGCTCCAATAACTCTGCCTGCCGTATGCTCTCGTCTAGAATATAGTTAACATTATTTTGCATAAGCATTACTTGGATAACGGGACCGGCAAAGAAGTACGCAATCCCACAAATCAACATCAACCACCAATAGGATTTCAAACTTTGCAGAAAATAGCGTTGCATATTAGTAGATAAGTTGTTGGATGTCATAACCTAACGCCTCCATTTCTGTAATAAAGATTTCTTCCAAGGTTAATGGTAATAATTCCATATATAAAGGCTGCATTGCTTTGATAATTTCTTCTGTCTTTTTACTATCTCCACGCACTACCAAAGTGGACAAGCTTCCTCGTTGTTCATGATTAACCACATCCAAAGCAGCGAAATCTTCTCTTGTCTTAGCTGTTGCAAAGGCACATTGCACTTTATGAATATTCAAACGCAAATCATCCATTTCTCGTTCAAAAACGATACCGCCTTGATGCAACAAGCCAATATGGTCACAAATATCTTCCAATTCGCGTAAATTATGTGAAGCAATAATCGGCGTCATCTGATAATCCAAGACCGCATCAGCTAAAATTCTTTTCACCGCTTGGCGCATTACTGGGTCAAGACCGTCAAAAGTTTCATCACATAAGAGATAATCAGGCTGACAGGATAAAGCTAAAATAATATGCGCTTGTTTCTGCATACCTTTTGAAAAAGTATTTAATTTTCTTTTTGCATCCAGCTTAAATAACGCAACTAATTTTTGTAATTTTTCTTCCGAAAAACGCTGGTACACAGTACGATAATAAGCAGCCATACTTTCAATAGTAGCGTTTTGGAAAAAGAACTGGTCATCGGAAATATAAAAAATTCGCTGCTTAATTGCTTCATTTTCATATACTTTTTGACCTTCAATCGTAATGTCCCCTTGGTCAGGACGATAAATGCCTGCCAACATTCTTAATAAAGTAGATTTACCGGCACCATTACTCCCAATCAAACCAAAAATAGAACCACGC
>JAFXJE010000005.1 GCA_017532485.1 Peptococcaceae bacterium
ATGGAGTTATTTAGCGAAAATCAAATTTTGGTCTATGCGGCTAATATTCAGCAATTATTAGAGATTACTAATCAGACTAAATCTGTCTGTAATTTTCCGGGTATTTTTTCTTTGGAAATTCTTGAACAATATCCTGATTTGTGCTTGGTAGATGATGTTGAACCTGATTTATCACAATTTTGTTTAGTTTATAGTGAAGAAACAGCTAGTTTTATGACTAAAGCTGATAAGGTAATGATTAATTTTTTAAGTAACTATTTACAAAGTAAAGTAGATTGCTTTGTGGCTACTGCGAAAATAGAAAATTTCTAGTTTCAAATAATACTTGAAAGTCTACAAAAGAGTCCTTATAGGCAAGGACTCTTTTTTTTTGTATTATAATATTGAAAGCATTAATAAAACTTATATACTTAAGGAGGTTGACTTATGTTAAGAAGTAAAGGTTTAACAGAGAAATTAATGATTCTCGGTATTGATGGTATGGACCCTCGTTTCACCAGACGTATGCTGAGAGAAGGGAAAATGCCAAACACCCAAAAATTAATCGATGCAGGTGCTTGTCGTGAAGACTTGATGTTGTTAGGTGCTAACCCAACAATTACACCACCATTGTGGGCAACATTAGCTACTGGTGCATATCCAATGACACATGGTATCTTTGACTATGCGATTTCCGGTGACCCACATAAAGAAATTACAATTGATGCATTCTCATCTGCATTCTTGAAAGCTGAACCAATTTTCAATATTACAGCTAATGCAGGGATCAATACATTAGTATTCCACTGGCCAGGCGGCAGCTGGCCTCCAACTGTTGATAACGGTCATTTATGGACAGTTGACGGTTCCAGCCCTGGTGCAGTAGGTGGTTGGACCAGTAGACTTGACTTTGACAGCGTAATCATTGCCAGCGAATTGACAAAAGAACCTCAATATCAATTCATGAGTGCTATTACCAGTGACTTAAAAGGTGACGAAGAATTACGTTACTACAACTATAAAGTAGGCGACCAAGTTTTAGGTAAATTATCTCCTGAAGGTCAAGAATTATTAAAAGAATACCAAGAAAAAACTGACGCTATGATTGGCGTAGACGGCTATAATAACAATGTAAACTATAAAATTCAAACTGATGCAGTAAAACATACCCAGTGGGAAGTAGCAGATTTCCCTTGCAGCTGCAGTATGTCCCCAATTACTGAGCCTACAGGCTGGGAGTTTGAAATTCCAGAAGGCAGTAAAGAATTTGTTATGATGATTGTTTACGGTAGAGTAACACGTTATGCTTTAATCTTGAAAAATGCTGAAGGTAAATATGACCGTGTAGCTATTTACAAAGATAAAGCAACTCCTGAGCCATTGGTAATCTTAGAAGATGATGTATTTTACGAAAATATGCGTGATACTATTGTTAATCAAACAGGGGTGCATCCTGTAACACGTAATTTGCGTATGTTGAAAATCGCAGAAGATGGCAGCTATGTACGCATTTGGTCTTCTCCATCTGTACTGTCTGATGATGAACGTATTTTCTATCCAAAATCCTTACACAAAGAATTAACAGACTTGTTTGGCCCAATTCCACCAAGCAGTCAAATGAGTGGTCGTGATGCAGACCTGATTATGAAATGTAACAACGAACAATGGAAATTAGCAGCTAAATGGCAAAGTCAATGTATCCATCATATGATTGAAACTAAAGGCATTAAAGCAGTATTCTCTCATTATCACAACATTGACTTGCAAACACACAACTATATCAAATATATGAAGAATCGCGAAGATTCCAATTTGGACGAAAGCGAAGTTCTGAAATTTGCAGAAGCAACCTATCAGACAACTGACGAATATTTAGGTACCTTCTTACATTACTTAGATGAAGGCTGGACAATTATCGTTACATCTGACCATGGTTTGAACTGTGGGGAAGAAGATTGCACTTGCATTTTAGGTGATATCGTTGGTGTTAACGTAGACCCATTACGCAGATTTGGCTATACTGTACTGAAAAAAGACGAAAACGGCAATGATATTGCTGAAATTGATATGTCTAAAACAAAAGCATATCAAACTCGTTCCTGCAGTATCTATGTCAACTTAAAAGGGCGTGACCCAGAAGGTATTGTCGAGCCTGAAGATAAATGGGAATTAGAAGAACAAATTATGACTGATTTGTACTCGATGAGGGATCCAAAAACAGGCAAACGTATGGTTTATTTAGCTATTCGTAACAAAGATGCTATCCATTTAGGTTTAGGTGGTCCTGGCTGTGGTGACATTACCTTCTTCATGGCTGATGATTATGCGTTAGGTCATGGTTCTGGTATGTCTACAGCTGAAGGTCATGCAGATACATCCTTGTCTCCAATCTTTATTGCAGCTGGTCAAGGTATCAAACCTGGCTTCAAAACAGATCGCGTAATTCGTGAAGTTGACGTTGCTCCTACAGTAGCAGCGTTGTTGGGTGTTCGTTATCCAGATAAATGCGAAGGCGCACCTGCATATCAAATCTTAACAGAAGAAATTTAATGTGTGAAACACAAATTCAATAGTTGAAAAAAGTAACGACCTTGAGGCAAATTTTGTCTCAAGGTCGTTTTAATTTAAAGTAATTTTCTTTCCTTAATTCATTCTCAATATAACTTAGTTTGCACGAAAAAGCGGTTCTATAATAAATGTTGGGGTGTCACAAAAGTGACACTGCCAACATTTATTTTTTTGTAAAAAAATAAGCATTGTACATAAAAATCCGTTAGAATATAAGCGACCAAACAAATAACCTGAACGGAGGTATGTAC
>JAFXJE010000053.1 GCA_017532485.1 Peptococcaceae bacterium
AGAAGTTTTAGAGATGAAAAAGCAACTGGAAGAACAGAAAATTGCTTTGGAAGAAATGAAAGTAAGTTTAGAGGCTAATAAGCAAGAACAGATTGAAAAGTCTAAAGAATTGGAAGTTGCCAGCAGTCAGAAAAAAGAAATCGTAGCAGAAATTAATGCAGAGCAAGATTTAATGTACGCGATGCTGGAGGCTATCGAAGAAGAGTCCAATCGTTTAGCTGCTGAAATTCAAAAATTACAAGCTGCTACTAGTGGGACTACCGTAGCACCTGGTATCATGCTTTGGCCTTGCCCTGGACAAAGTAGAATTACTTCACCATTCGGTAATCGTTTTCACCCAACTAAAAAAGTTTATAAACTGCATACAGGGATGGATATAGCTGCACCTTACGGTACTCCTATCGTGGCTGCTGCTGGTGGTACGGTTATAAAAGCTCAATATTATGGCAGCTATGGTAACTGTGTAATTATTGATAACGGTGGTGGCGTGTCAACATTGTATGCGCATATGTCTAAAATTCTTGTAAAAAATGGACAAAAAGTAGAGGCAGGTGCCACAATTGGTAAAGTAGGTTCGACTGGAGCTAGTACTGGCAATCATTTACACTTTGAAGTGCGAATTGGTGGGACACCAAAAGACCCTGCAGGATATGTATCATATAATTAATTTAGAAATTCTAGCAAAAGCTTATAGAAAACACAATTTTACTTGTGATTTCTATAAGCTTTTTTTATGTAAATTTATAGCAGCTATCTTGCAAATTTATAAAGAAGTGGATATACTATCTATAATGTTTGTATTATAACAGAATATTAGAATTTAATTGTTGTAGAACAGAAATTATAAATTAATCAATACCAAGTGGCTTGATTAAAATTAAGGAGGAATATCGTCAGTGTTAGGTGCAGATATTTTATTAAATTGCCTGGAGGCACAAGGCGTAGAAGTTGTTTTTGGTTTACCAGGGGGTACAGTCATCCCTTTATATGACCGTTTGAAACATTTTCGTATTCGCCATGTTTTGACAAAACATGAACAAGGTGCAGCTCATGCTGCTGATGGGTATGCGAGAGCTACCGGCAAAGTAGGTGTTTGCTTTGCAACTTCTGGTCCAGGGGCGACAAACTTGGTTACTGGTATTGCTACAGCTAATATGGACTCTATTCCGATGGTCTGCATCATGGGTCAAGTAGTAAGAGAATTATTAGGGACGGATGGTTTCCAAGAGGCTCATATGAGTGGTGTTTGCCAACCAATCAGCAAACATGTTTATACAGTATCCGATGCAAGTCAAATTCCTGATGTTATTGAAGAAGCTTTCTTCGTAGCTCAAAATGGGAGACCTGGTCCTGTAGTGATTGACATTCCTAAGGATGTTTTTAGTCAGGACTGCCAAATTGCCTTTGATAGTGGGAAAGTCCGCAATCGTATTGCGGTAAAATATAAACCTTATCAAGTTAATAAAGAACAAGTGAGCAAAGTAGCTAAATTAATTAGTGAAGCGAAAAAACCTTTGTTGCTGATTGGTGGTGGTGTCAACAATCTGCAAGAAAATCAAGATATCGTTTTCAAAATTGCGAAAAAGGCTGATATGCCTGTATCTACTACTTTGATGGCTAGAGGTGTATTCCCTAACGATAATTATTATGATTTAGGCATGCCAGGGATGCATGGTACAGTAGTAGCCAATTATACTGTCCAACATTGTGACTGCTTAGTTGCCGTAGGTATGCGTTTTGACGATCGCGTCACAAGTGTAGTCAGCAGTTTTGCTCCAAATGCTGAACATATTGTTCATGTTGATATTGACCCAGCAGAAATTGGAAAAACTGTAGCCAGCACTTTACCAATCGTAGCAGATAGTAATGATTTCTTGACTTCTTTGTTGGAAAATTTATCAGAGTCGAAACATTCTGAATGGTTGGCTGAAGTACAAGAGCATCGCCAAGAAATAAAATCTCCTGTGGGTAGTGTTTTACCACCTAAAGAAACAGTAGAATGGATTGACAAGAGTGTTGATGAAAATACCATTATTGTTACTGATGTAGGTCAGCATCAAATGTGGGCAGCTCTTTTCATGAATCCTCCAAAACCAAGAACATTCATTACTTCTGGTGGTTTAGGAACTATGGGATATGGTTTCCCAGCTTCCATCGGGGCACAAATTGCTTACCCTGATAAACGCGTTATTTTAATTACTGGTGACGGCAGTTTCCAAATGTGTATGCAGGAATTGGCTGTTTTGCGTAAATTTAAATTGCCAATCAAAATTTGCTTGTTGAATAATGGTTATTTGGGTATGGTTCATCAGTGGCAACAAATGTTTTATGAGGAAAACTATTCAGAAACTATTTTAGATGTAGGACCTGATTGGGATAAATTAGCAGCTGCTTATGATTTGAATTACTTGCGAATTGATCGTTTGGAACAATGCGATGAAAAATTGACAGCAGCTTTAGAAGATAAAGAAGGTTGGTTAATTGATTTCCGTATTGACCAAAGTGCCAATGTTTATCCAATGGTACCAGCCGGTAAAGGCTTAGATGATATTGTGGTGGGGGAATAAATTATGAAACATACATTAGCAGTATTAGTTGAGAATAATCCTGGTGTATTGGCTAAGGTAGCTAATCTATTTTCCAGAAGAGGCTATAATATTGAAAGTTTAGTTGTAAGTGATACAGAAGATAAATCTATTTCGCGAATGACTATTATGGTTGATGGGGATGAGAAAATCATTGAGCAAGTAACTAAACAGTTGCATAAATTGGTGGATGTTATTAAAGTTAATGATTTAACTTATGATGAAACAGTACGTCGTCAATTATTATTGGTCAGAGTGTCTGCAGATAGAGAAAACAGGGGAGAAATTATTCAGTTGATGGATATTTTCCGTGCAAGAATTATTGATATTGGTCGGCGTTCTTTAATTATCGAGGCAACGGGCGATGAAGAAAAAATTGATGCAATTATTAAATCTTTACAGCCTTTCGGTGTGCAAGAAATTGTTAAAACTGGGATTTCCGCTATGGTGAGAAGCCCTAAGGATAAATAAAATATTATTTGACAAATCAGAAATAAATGGAGGACGATAAAAATGGCAGTTATGTATTATGATCAGGATGCAAATGTAGAATATTTAAATGGAAAAACTATTGCTGTTATCGGTTACGGCAGTCAAGGTCATGCGCAGGCACAGAACTTGCGTGATGCAGGGATGAAAGTAGTTGTTGGTCTGCGTAAAGGCAGCAAATCTTGGGCTAAAGTAGAAGAAGATGGTTTGCAGCCAATGACAGTAGCGGAAGCAGCTCAAGCAGCAGATATTATCCATATTTTAATTCCTGATGAACAACAAGCTAATGTTTATAAAAATGAAATTGAACCATATATGACAGCAGGTAAAGCTTTAAGTTTCTCTCATGGTTTTAATATTCATTACAAACAAATCGTGCCACCTGCTGATGTAGATGTATTTATGGTTGCACCAAAATCTCCTGGGCATAGCTTTAGAAAAGCTGTGCAGCAAGGTACTGGTGTACCTGGTTTAATTGCTGTTTACCAAGATGCAACAGGTAAATGTAAAGAAATTGGTTTGGCTTTTGCTAAAGCTGTGGGCTGTACAAAAGCTGGTGTATTAGAGACTACTTTCTTAGAAGAAACAGAAACTGACTTATTCGGTGAGCAGGCTGTATTATGTGGTGGGGTAGCAGCTTTAGTGCAAGCAGGCTTTGAAACCTTAGTTGAAGCTGGCTATCAACCAGAAAGTGCTTATTTTGAATGTTTCCATGAATTGAAATTAATTGTAGATTTGATGTATGTAGGTGGTTTGGAATATATGCGTTATTCCATCAGTGATACTGCTGAGTACGGTGACTATATGAGTGGTCAAAGAGTAATTACTGCCGAAACTAAGAAAGAAATGAAGAGAATTTTAGATGATATTCAAACTGGCGTATTTGCGAAGAATTGGATTTTGGAAAACCAAGCTGGCAGACCTGTCTTTAATCGGATGCGTGCGCGTGGTGCAGAACATCAAATTGAAAAAGTTGGTGCAGAATTGAGAAACAATATGCCTTGGTTACAAAAATAAACGAGGTGATAATATGCAATTAAATGGGGCAGATATTGTAATTAAGTCGTTGGAAAGTCAAGGAGTAGATACTATCTTTGGTTATCCCGGCGGTGCAGTATTAGAAATATATGACAGTTTGAAGAAGAGCAATATTAAGCATGTTCTTGTCCGTAATGAACAAGGTGGTGCTCATGCAGCCAGTGGTTATGCACGAGCAACGGGAAAAGTAGGGGTTTGTCTAGCAACCTCTGGTCCCGGCGCAACTAATCTAGTCACAGGTATTGCTACTGCTTATATGGACTCTGTTCCATTAGTTGCCTTTACAGGACAAGTAGCTCGTTCTATGATTGGGACAGATGCTTTCCAAGAAATAGACATTACTGGGATTACGGCACCAATTACCAAGCATAATTATTTGGTTCAAAAAGTTGAGGATTTGGCACAAATCATTGCTGAGGCATTTTATATAGCCTCTACAGGTCGGCCAGGGCCTGTCTTGATTGACATTCCTCGTGATGTTGCTCAAGCGATGACTGATTATGAGCCAATTAAAGATGTAGATATTCGTAGTTATAAACCAACAATTAATGGTCATGGTGGAATGATAAAAAAAGCTGTTAAGGAAATAAGCCAAGCAGAAAAAATGGTAATTTGTGTTGGTGGTGGTGTTTTAGCAGCTAATGCAGCTGCTGAGGTTCAACAGCTGGCAAAAATGAAGAATGCAACTGTTGTTTCAACTATGATGGGATTAAGTGCTTATCCAGACCAAGCAGAAGAATTTTTAGGAATGTTGGGGACTTATGGTAATGCTGGTGCCAATATGGCTATACAAGATTGCGACTGTTTGTTGGCGATAGGGATGCGCTTTGATGACAGAGTTATTAGTGTACCTGATAAGTTTGCTCCGAAGGCAAAAATTATTCACATTGATGTTGACCCAGCAGAAATTGGGAAAAATGTAGATGTAGATATTCCGATTGTTGGTGATGCGAAGGCTGTTTTGGCGGAAATAAATGATAATTTGGAGCAGAAAAAAGAACAGTTGGTACAGTCGGTACGTTATCCAAAGCAAGGTATTCCTGTACCTGATACCTTAAATGTGCCATGGGTAATGAGACTAATAGCAGGTATGGTTGATGCTGAAAAAACTATAGTGACTACTGATGTAGGTCAACATCAAGTATGGACAGCCAACAGCTATCCGTTCCAGCATCCTCGAAAATTTATCAGTTCTGGTGGTTTGGGTACGATGGGTTATGGTATTCCGGCAGCAGTAGGTGCTCAAATGGGTTGTCCTGATAATTTAGTCTTGGCAGTAACCGGTGACGGCAGTTTCCAAATGTGTATGCATGAGCTGGGCACAATTATGGAGCAGAATTTACCACTGAAAATTTTAGTTTTCAATAATAATGCTTTAGGAATGGTGCGTCAGCTGCAATACCATTATGTGGGTGAGCGCTATAATGCTGTACATTTTGAACGCTCCGTTGATTTTATGAAATTGGCTGAAGCTTATGGTGCAAAAGGTTATCAAATTAATAATCAGGAGGAAGCACCATCAATTTTACGCGAAGCTTTTGACAATGGTGTATTTAGTATAGTAGAAATTGCTATTGATGTTGATGATTTATGCTTGCCTATTGTTTTAGGTGGTCATGGCATTGATGATATGGTAACAGGATAAAAGCTAAAAAATATAACCCCTTGCAATTAGAAAAACTAATTACAAGGGGTTTGTTATTGAATTTTATTTATGTTCTTCTAGCCAGCGCATAGCCTCATAAGCGTAAAGAGCACTGCCTTTGTATAAAGCACTTTCATCAAATTTTGCTTTTGGATGATGTTGTGGGAAAGTATAGCCATTTTGTGGCTGACCGGTACACATCATGCACATTAAAGCAGGAATTTGTTGGCTGATATAAGCAAAGTCTTCGGAACCTCCACCGGCTGAACCAGCATTGCCACCGGATAAAGCTGCCAGTTCAGCAAAAGTAAATGCACCATGAGCTCCTAATAATTCTTTAGCATATTTAGCTGTACTTTGCGATAAATCAGCATCATTCTTCAAGGTTGGGCAGCCACTACCGAAAGTAACAACGGCTTCGGCGCGAAAAGTTTTAGCTGTAGTTTCAGCAATTTCTTGTAATCTTGTTTTGATGAAGGCTCTGGTTTCTTCGTTGCGAGTACGAATACTGCCCGCTAAAACGGCAGTATCGGGAATAACATTATTTGCAATGCCAGCGTTGATTTTGCCAATTGTTAAAACAGCTTGGTCATACATATCTAATTCACGAGCATGAATTTGCTGTAAGGCAATGATAATATGTGCAGCAGCAACGATAGGGTCAACTCCTACATTCGGCATAGAACCATGGCAGCCTTTGCCTTGGATATTGATTTCAAAAAAATCAGCCGCCGCCGCACTAATGCCAGGGTCATTAATCAGTAAAGTACCTGCAGGCATTGGGGTCGTAGTAGCAACGTGTAACATGAAAGCAGCATCTACATCAGGATTGGTCAAAACACCTGCTTCAATCATATCATAAGCGCCTTCAAAAATTTCTTCGGCTGGTTGGAACATTAATTTAACAGTACCTTCGATTTCATCTTCATGTTGTTTGAGTAAACGAGCTGCGCCTAAAAGCATAGCAGTGTGGAAATCGTGACCACAAGCATGCATTTTGCCGTTTTTGGCAGCAAACTCTAAGTCTGTATCTTCTTGAATAGGCAGACCATCCATGTCAGCGCGAATTAAGAAAACTTTGCCAGGTTTTTTACCGCCGGCTAAAGCGACGAGACCAGCTTTACCACAGTCATGTGGTTCATAACCCATTTCAATTAAAGCTTGGCGTACATAGTCTACTGTTTCTGAAATATCAAAACCTGTGCCAGGGCAAGTATGCAAATAACGTCTATCGGCAATGATTTTTTCCTCCAATTGCTTAGCTTCAGCAAGAAAGTGTTGGGCATCCATAATAAAACCTCTTTTCTAAAACAAATTTATATGATGTATTATACCATCTGAGAGAATAAATAGCTATAATGAAGAATTGTAGGAGTGGTAGGAAAAGGAATGGGCAGAAACAGAAAAATGTGATATAATCAAAATACGAAGTAAAGACAAACAAAGGAGTGTATTTTCCATGGAACAACAATTTAACTATCATGTAACTTTGCATAAAGATAACACTTATTCCTTAGCTGTCAGCATTGACCAAGGATATATGCTGCCAGAAGATTTTGTACTGGTAGCAGAATTGGCGAAAAAGCATAATGTAGGTAAAATGATGCTGACTACCGAAAAAAAAGTTAGCTTTATGGATGTAGCGGCAGAAGAAGTTAATCCTTTGTGGGCAGATTTACAGGAAACATTTGGCGAAAGAATTTGTAATCCAAAGGGAAAAATAACTGTCTGCCCAGGCAGTATGTACTGTAAGTTTGCGATGGCAGGCTTGGATAATCATGCAATGGGCAGAAAAATTGAAGAGGTATCTAAAAAGCATAATGCCGGTAAAGTAAAAGTGGGTGTTAGCTGCTGTCCAAGAAATTGTGCGATGTCTCAAATTAAAGATATCGGTGTATCAGCTAATGTAAAAGGCTGGGTAGTGACTGTAGGCGGCAATGCAGGTATGATCGCTAAAGTTGGTGAAAAGCTGGCTGATGGGTTAAATGATGATGAATTGTTGGCCTTGTTGGATAAAGTATATCAATATATTGAAGAAAATAAAAAAGATAATGAACGCACAAATAAAACAATTGCTCGTTTGGGGATAGAACATCTAAAGGCAGCAGTACTGTAAAATTAAGAATAACATAAAAAGCGATTAGGACTTATAATAGCCTAATCGTTTTTTATGTTATCATTGACAAAAGTAGTTAGCAATAGTAAACTAAAGTAACAAAGGCTAACAGATTATAATTTTAACAGTTTATGGGGGATTAATATGAGTAATGTTGTTATTATAGGTGGTCATGATTGCATGGCGTGTAAATATAAAGATGTATGCAAAGAGTATCAATGTCGGGCAAAGGTGTTTACGCAAGTGCCAAGCAATTTAGATAAAAAAATAGGCGAGCCGGCAATGATTGTTTTATTCACAAATACAGTATCTCATCGCATGGTTAATTGCGCGATGGAGGAAGCTAAAAGAAAAAACATTCAGGTAATAAGAAGTCATACTAGCAGTGCCACTGCTTTACGGAAAATTTTAGAAGAAAATAAACCTTGCATTGTATAAAAAGTTCCTGCGAAGGTTATTTGCTGTTATTTTAGAACATAAAATATTAACAGCAAAAAGCAGGAGGGAAGAAAAATGAAATTTTGGTTATTTTCTCGGCGAGAAGTTTGGCTTTGGCTATTAGGGATAAGTGTGCTGGTTTTATCTATTCTGGCAGGAGTTTGGCTGCTTGCTTCAGAAAAAGATAAGACAACTTCTTTTGTCGCTCAGGCAGTCAAAGAAGTACCGATTTATTTTGTCGAAAAAGAAGAACCTGTCTTGGCTTTGAGTTTTGATGCAGCATGGGGATGTGAACGGACAGAAAAAATCTTAGCAGTATTGAAAGAATATAATGTGCAGGCAACTTTCTTTTTGACAAATATTTGGCTGGAGGATTATCCGGAAATGGCACAAAAAATAGCTGCTGATGGACATGAGATTGCAATGCATAGTGTGACGCATCCACATATGAATAGTTTGTCGCAGGCAGAAGTTTTGGAAGAACTAGCTGGTAATCAAAAGATGATTACCGAGATAACAGGCTATCAGCCTAAGTTATTTCGCTTTCCTTTTGGCGAATATAATAACCAAAACGTAATTTTAGTTCGTGAACAAGGGTATGCACCTATTCAATGGTCTATCGACAGCTTAGATTGGAAGGAAATGTTGAGTAAAGATGATATCGTGCGTCGCGTAACAGATAATTTGCATAATGGAGCAATTATTCTTTGCCATAATAATGGGCAATGGACGGCAGAGGCTATTGCCGAAATAATACCGTATGCTTTAGAAAAAGGATATTCTTTTTTGCCGATAGGAAAACTGATTTATCCTGATATATCAGCAGTAGACCAACAAGGGAGGCAGATGCCTCCCTTTTAATTTTGGTGATTGATAGACGCTGCCAGCTTTTCTAAAGCTCTTTTTTCGATACGGCTGACATAACTGCGACTGATATTGAGTTTTTCACCGATTTCCTTTTGCGTCAAGGGAAGACCATTGGAAAGACCAAAACGCAGATTAATGACAGTGCGTTCCCTTTCAGAGAGATATTGCAGCTTATGCAGCAGCAACTCATATTCAAAAGATAATTCCACAGATTCAGCTACTAAGTCCCCCTCCGTACCCAAGACATCACGCAGGCTGATGTTATTGCCATCATGGTCGGTACCGATAGATTCATTGAGAGAAATTTCATTACGTCGTTTTTTCTGAGAACGTAAGTACATTAAAATTTCATTTTCTACGCAGCGTGCTACATAAGTAGCTAATTTAACTTTTTTCTGAGGGTTAAAAGTGTTAATACCTTTGATAAGGCCAATAGTTCCAATAGAAATTAAATCATCTTGCTCATCATTGCTCCCATCAAATTTTTTAGCAATATGGGCTACTAGACGCAGATTATGTTTAATTAAGATATCCTTGGCTTCTTGATTGCCTTCCTGTAATTGCGTTAAATAATACTGTTCTTCTTCTTCAGTGAGAGGTTGGGGGAAAGCGTTTTGACTAAGATAGCCTGCTAAGAGTCCAAGATTTTGCAATATTTCCATAATCATAAAAAATCCTCCTTAATATTTCTAGTGACTAGCTACACCATATGAGAAAATGATGAAGAAAGAACTTGCATAATGAAAATAATTATGTTATATTAAGATTAATCTATAATGTGTTAACTGAGAGGAGTGGGAAGAAATACCCACTCTTTCCTGTTTATTTAGGTGAATTTTTGCTTAAGGAGTGATGATATGGGAAAAATTGAAGATGCAATCTGGAAAATGGCAGAGCCTTTAGTTGAAGAAAACGGAATGGAGTTGCTTGATGTCGAGTATGTCAAAGAAGGTGCAGAATGGTATCTGCGTTTATTCTTGGACAAGGATGATGAATTTGGAATTGACCTAGATGATTGTGAGTTGATTAGTCGCAAATTAAGTGATTTATTAGAAAATAATGACCCGATTGCGCAAGCTTATCGTTTGGAAGTATCATCACCGGGCATTGAGAGACCTTTAAAAAGAACAAAAGACTTTATCCGTTTTGCCGGCGAAAAAGTTCAAATTAGGACTTTTACTGCTGTTGAAGGGAAAAAAGAATTTGTTGGTATTTTAGGCGAAACGACAGAAGATACTGTAGCTATAGAAGAAAATGGAGTTACATCTGTAATTCCAAGAGAAAAAATCAGTAAAGCAAATTTAGTTTGGGAATTTTAATAAGGAGGGCACAAAGGTGAGTGCTGAGTTGTTAGAAGCGTTGAATGATTTAGGTAGAGAAAAAGGTATTGAGCCTGAAGTTATTTTGGATGCAGTAGAGGCTGCGTTAATTTCTGCATATAAGAAAAACTTTGGTTCCATGCAGAATGTTCGTGTTTCTATTGATAAAGTGACAGGCGAATTTCATGTGTATGCTTGTACAGATGTAGTAGAAGAAGTAACCAATGACCGTACAGAAATTTCTGTAGCTGATGCTCAAAAACGCAATCCTGCTTATCAAGCAGGGGATGTAATTGAAACAGAAGTTACTCCAAGAGATTTTGGTCGTATTGCAGCACAAACAGCAAAACAAGTAGTAGTACAACGTATCCGTGAAGCAGAACGCGGCATGGTTTATAATGAATTTTTCAATCGTGAAAGTGATATTGTGACTGGTACTATTCAAAGAATTGAAAACAAAAACTATTTCATTGATTTGGGTAAAGTAGAAGCTGTTTTAGGTGTATCTGAGCAAATTCCGGGCGAAGAATATAATATGTTCGACAGAGTAAAAACTTATATTGTTGAAGTTCGTAAATCTGCGAAAGGTCCTCAAGTGCTAGTTTCTCGTACCCATCCTGGCTTGTTAAAACGCTTATTTGAATTAGAAGTACCTGAAATTCAAGAAGGTACAGTTGAAATTAAATCTGTAGCTAGAGAAGCTGGTTCTCGTTCTAAATTATCTGTGTACTCCAATGACGAGAATGTGGACTGCATTGGTGCATGTATTGGTGCCAAAGGTACTCGTGTGCAGGCTATTGTTAATGAATTGCGCGGTGAAAAAATTGACATCGTTAAATGGAATGAAGACCCTGCTGTTTACATTGCCAGTGCTTTAAGTCCTGCCAAAGTAGTTGATGTACAGATTGACGAAGAAGAAAAGAAAGCTCGTGTAATTGTACCTGATTACCAATTATCTTTAGCTATCGGTAAAGAGGGGCAAAATGCTCGTTTAGCAGCGAAATTAACTGGTTGGAAAATTGATATTAAGAGTGAAACTCAAGCTCAAGAAGCTGGTATTGAATATGAAGAACGCGAGTTTGAACAGGATGATTATACGGAGGTATAATGATGCCGAAAAAAATACCACAAAGAACTTGTATGGGATGTCAAGCTAAAAAAGACAAGCATGAACTGGTGAGAATTGTGCGTTCACCAGATGGAGAAATATCTGTTGATATGACAGGTAAAAAAGCCGGTAGAGGTGCTTATATTTGTCCTGAACAAGCGTGTTTGGAAAAAGTAATGAAGAGTAGACGCTTGGAAAGAGTGTTGGAAACCAGCATTTCTCAAGAAGTCTACGATCGCTTAAAGGAAGCGTTGGAATAATGGCAGAAAATAAAAATATTCAAGGCGTATTGACATTATTGGGATTTGCTCAAAAAGGAAAAATGTTGGTTGCCGGGGATGCTAATGTAGATGCTTATTTGAAAAAAGATAAAGTGGTTTTATTAATTATGGCATCTGATTTAGCGGAAAATAGAAAAAATGAATGGCGTTTGCGTGCGGCAAATGCAGGAATAGAGCTGATAGAAATAAGTGACAAATTGCAATTAGGGATTGCAGTAGGGATGTCTCCACGAACCATTATCGGGGTTATCGATCAGCAGATGGCACAAGCAATTGTCAAGAAATTGCAGGCATGATTAATTCGGGGGTGATTGAATGGGGAAAGTACGTGTTTATGAAATTGCGAAAGAATTAGACATTGACAGTAAATTAATTATTGAAAAATTAAAAGAAATGAATGTTGATGTAAAAAATCATATGAGCTCCATCTCAGAAGAAGTGACAGAAAAAGTTAAAGCCTCTTTAACTAAAAAAGTGGCAGATAAACCAAAAACACAAAGCAAACCTCCTGTTCAAGAAAGACAGGATAAAGAATTTAAACAAGAAAAACAGGCTAGACCGGAAAAACAAAATAAGCCTGAAAGACAAGGTGGCAAACCTGAAAGACAAGAAAAAAGATTTGACCAACCTAAAAACAACAATAACAATCGTGAGCAAGGTAAGCCAAACAATCAACAGAAAAAACCTATGCCACAGCAAAATAATCAAAATAACAAAAACAACAATAACAGACCACAACAAAATAATAGACCACAGCAGAACAACAGACCTGCTGAACATAATCGTGAAACAAAATCCAGCGTAGTGGCTGCAGCTGAAGAACAATATCAAAATTGGAGTGGCAACAGCAGACCTGAACAAATTCCTCGTTCCGGCAAACGCCAAGAAAATACTGGATTTAAACATAAAAATGATAGAAATAATAAAAATGGTAAAGACTTTAAAGGAAAGGGCAAAAATAACAAACAACGCCCTGCAGAGCCACCAAGAGAATTTGCTGAAGTAAAACACCATGTTGTTTTAGAAGAATTTATTAAAGTTCAAGATTTAGCTCATCAACTTGGTAAAAAAGCAACAGATGTTATTATGAAATTGATGGCTATGGGTGTGATGGCTACTATCAACCAAGATTTAGATGTTGATACAGCTACTATCATTGCTGAAGAATTTGGTGCAACTGTTGAAGTGAAAATTTCTAAAGAAGAAGAATTATTTACTGAAGTGGTAGATAATCCTGAGGACTTAGAACATCGTCCACCAGTAGTAACTATCATGGGCCACGTTGACCATGGTAAGACTTCCTTATTGGATAAAATCCGTTCTGCTAGTGTTACAGCAACTGAAGCTGGCGGGATTACTCAACATATCGGTGCTTATCAAGTAGAAGCTAATGGTCAAAAAATCACTTTCTTAGATACTCCAGGTCACGAAGCTTTTACTGCGATGCGTGCTAGAGGTGCTCAAGTAACAGATATTGCTATTTTAGTAGTAGCTGCTGATGATGGTGTTATGCCACAAACAGTTGAAGCTATTGACCATGCTAAAGCTGCGGAAGTACCAATTATCATTGCTATTAATAAAATTGACAAACCAGAAGCTAATCCGGATAAAATCAAACAAGAATTGACTAACTATGGTTTAGTGCCTGAAGAATGGGGCGGCGATACAATCATGGTACCTGTTTCTGCTAAAAGTGGTGAAGGTATCGAAGATTTACTGGAAATGATTTTGTTAGTAGCTGAGGTTGCTGACTTAAAAGCAAACCCAAATCGTAATGCTAGAGGTAAAGTAGTAGAGTCTAAATTAGATAAAGGTCGCGGTCCTGTAGCTACTTTGTTAGTTCAAACAGGCACTTTGCATATTGGCGACTTTTTAATCGTTGGGACTACACAAGGTCGTATTCGTGCTATGTTCGATTACAATGGTCGTGCTATCAAAGTAGCAGGTCCATCTGTACCAGTTGAAATTTTAGGCTTAAATGAAGTTCCTGTAGCCGGTGATGATTTCATCGCTGTTGATAACGAAAAATTAGCTAAACAAGTAGCTGACAAGCGTCAACAAGACAAACATCAACAAGAAATCGCACGTAATACCAAAGTTAGTTTGGAAGATATCTTTGCTCAAATTAAAGATGGTGAAGTAAAAGAATTAAATATTATCTTAAAAGCTGACGTTCAAGGTTCTATCGAGGCTATTCGTCAATCCTTGGAAAAATTGGGCAATGAAGAAGTACGGGTAAATATTATTCGTACTGCTGTTGGTGGTGTGCGTGAGGCTGATGTCATGTTAGCAGCAGCATCTAATGCTATTATTATTGGTTTCAATGTTCGTCCTGATATCAACGCGAAGAAGTTAGCAGAGAAAGAAGCTGTAGAAATAAAAACTTACCGTATTATTTACGAAGCTATTGATGATGTAAAAGCTGCTTTAAGTGGTTTATTGTCACCAGATATTAAAGAAGTAGATTTAGGTCAGGCAGAAGTAAGAACAACCTTTAAGGTACCAAAAGTAGGTACAGTTGCTGGCTGCTATGTAACTGAAGGCAAAATTACTCGTCATGCTAAAATTCGTGTTTTACGCGACAGCGTAGTTATCCATGATGGTGAGTTAGCTTCCTTAAAACGCTTTAAAGATGATGTTAAAGAAGTTGCTACTGGTTATGAATGTGGTTTAGGTATTGCAGGATTTAATGACCTTAAAGAAGGCGACGTATTAGAGGCATATACCTTTGAAGAAATTAAACGTAAATTATAGAGGTGAAAACTATGAAAGTTCGCCCAAACAGAATTGCGGAAGAAATTAAAAAAGAATTGGTGCAGTTAATTCGCAGTGCGGTAAAAGACCCACGAGTAGATGGTTTGATCAGTATTACTGATGTAGAAGTAACTCGCGATTTAAGTTATGCGACAGTATATATCAGCAAATATGGTACTGCTTATGCTAGACAAGAGGCGCTTAAAGGTTTAGAGGCTTCTAGAGGATTTTTACGCAGTGAATTGAGCAAAAGACTAAAATTGCGTACTGTACCAGAATTGATTTTCAAATTGGATGATTCTCTGGAATATGGTGCTAAGATTGAAGGCCTTTTACAGGAAATCAATAGTGGAAATCGGGAAGAATAACGAAAATTCCTTGGAAAGGCTCCTTTGTTTCAGGGGAGCTGCTACGGAGTGGCTGAGGGGTGTTTCATTGAAAAAACAGCCTTTTTAGGCTGTTTTTTCTTTGGATGTTTAGAGTAAGGTGGTGACGAGGATATGCAGGAAAATTTAAAGAAAATTGCTGAGTTTATTTTGGCAGAGCAAAAGGTAGCAATTATTTCTCATCAAAATCCCGATGGAGATACCTTAGGTTCACAATTAGCGTTAGCTATGGCTTTGGAGCAAAAAGGCATTGAAGTAATTATGCTTAATCATGATGTGATTTCTGCTAAATACAACTTTATTAAAAATTATGAACGGATAGTTTCTGGTGTTCTACCTGAAGAATTGCCAAAGGTAGTCATTTTTGTGGACTGTGCTAATATGACCTTGACTGGTTACCATGAGGAAGAATGGCTGCAGGATAAGATAATAGTAAATATTGACCATCATACCAGTAATACACAATATGGGCAGTATAATTATGTGCAAAGCAAATCAGGTGCTAATTGCCAAAATATGTATTATCTTTTACAAGCTATGGATACAGAATTTACACCGGAAATTTCCACCGCCTTGTATATGGGGTTAAGTACAGATACTGGCAATTTCTTGTATGAAAGTGTCAGCGCCGATACTTTCCGTGTAGCTGCAAATTTACTTGAGTATGGTGCAGATACGACTAAAATCAGAATGAATTTTTATGAAAATTGTTCACGACGTAAGTTGGAACTGCAAAAATACATCTACAATAATTTATCTTTTTCAGCAGATGGTCGTTGTGCTTGGAGTAAATTAGAGTGGAGTCTGCTAGAGGAATTACAGGCTGTCAGCACAGATATAGATGGTTTGATTAATAGTATTAAGGATATTGAAGGTGTAGAGGTAGCTTTATTATTTAAAGAAAATGCCGCTGGAATGATTAAAGTAAGTCTGCGAAGCAAGACATGGGCTGATGTTAATGCAATTGCTAATAAATTTGGCGGTGGTGGTCATGTTCGAGCTGCAGGCTGCAGTTTACATGTTTCAATGGAAGAAGCACAGCGCTTATTTGTGGAGGCTACGGAAGAATACTTGGCAAAGGGTGGGGAATAATGAAAGACGGTATTGTAAATGTATTTAAGCCTGCCGGCATGACTTCCCATGATGTAGTTGGCAAATTAAGAAAAGTATATCAGACAAAAAAAGTAGGTCATACAGGGACTTTAGACCCTGATGCTATAGGGGTTTTGCCGATTTGCATCGGACAAGCTACACGTTTAGCAGAGTACTTTACAGAAAAAGAAAAAAACTACCGTACCATTTTAAAATTTGGAATGGAAACAACTACGCAGGACCAAAGTGGTGAGCCTATCTTAAAGACGGACTTGCCAAAGTTGGATAAAGAAGCCTTTATCAAGTTGTTAGAAGAAAAGTTTATTGGGGATATTGCGCAAATTCCACCGATGTATTCTGCTATCAAAAAAGATGGTCAGCCTTTATATAAGTTGGCGCGCCAAGGGATAACTGTAGATATCGAGCCAAGAATAGTCAATATTAGTAAAATTGAAGTACTGATGTATAATCAAGAATCGGCTATGTTGGATATTACCTGCAGTAAAGGGACTTACATTCGCACTTTATGCCAAGACATCGGTCGTGCCTGTGGTAGTAGTGCATATATGGGTTATTTGATGCGCAGAAAAAGTGGTGCTTTTACGGTAGAAAATTCTGTGCCGCTGGAGCAACTGCTAGCAAGCAAACAGCCTGAACAATATTTAATTTCCATGCTTGATGGTTTAGTAGATATGCCAACTTTGTTAGTGGAAAAAGATGAAAATAAAATGCGTATTTTAAATGGTTTACCACAACGTATGCCTGCAGTTAAGAATTTTGTTGAAGGTACTTTAGTAAAAGCTGTTACTTTGGAAAATGAATTGTTGGCAATAGGAAATATTGATGAAGGTTATTTTAAGCCTAATAAGGTGTTTAAGTGTGGTGAATAGAGGATGAAAGCACAAAAAAAACAGACAGTAGTTTTAGGTAATTTTGACGGTGTGCATTTGGGGCACCAGCAACTTTTGGCGATGGGCAGACAAATTGCTAATGGTATGGGGGAAGAATTGACCGTCTTTACTTTTTATCCACAAATTCAGACAGTGCTGCAGCCCGATTTTGCTTATTTACTAACGGAAAAAGAAAAAGAGCAGCGTTTTAAAGCTATTGGTGTTGACCATATTGTGACTATTCCTTTTGATGAAAATATTTCTCACATGAGTCCTGAACAATTTGTTACAGAAATTTTGGTGGAAAAATTACACGCCAGTCATGTAGTGGTAGGATTTAACTATACTTTTGGCTATCGTGGCAGTGGTAACACAGATTTATTGATTGAATTATGCGAACAGCATCAAATCGTCGTTGCTGTAATGGAAGCGTATCAATTACAAGAAGAAATTGTTAGCAGTACAGCAGTCAGACAGGCTCTTAAACAGGGCAATATCAATTATGCCAATGAGATGCTGGGGTATTATTATCATTTGTGTGGTCAAGTGGTGCATGGTAATGAAATTGGCAGAACGATAGGTTTCCCTACAGCTAATTTAGCTTTACAAGATAATTTGTTTATCCCTGGTAACGGTGTCTATGCGGTAAAAGTGGATATACAAGGAGAAGCATATCGTGGTATTTTAAATATTGGAGTACGTCCAACAGTAGATAAAAATTTGGCTCAAACTATTGAGGTACACATTCTTGATTTCGATAAAGATATTTATGGTGAATCTATTTGTGTAGAATTTATCCAATTTCTTCGCAGTGAGACTAAGTTTGCCGATTTAGAAGAATTAAAAGTACAGCTAATGCAAGATAAAGAAAAAACTAAGCAATTATTTTATAAATAATGCTTGCATTCATGTAAATAATCAGATATAATTTTATCTGTTGTTAACCGATACTCAGTTTTTCGATACTCCAACGAAAACTTAGTATTAGGCGATTATTAATTAATATTTTTTAGGAGGATTTAAAAATGGCATTAGATGCACAGACAAAACAAGCTTTAATCAAAGAATTCCAATTACATGAAACAGACACTGGGTCTCCAGAAGTTCAAATTGCAATTTTGACAAACAAAATTCAATACTTAACAGAACACTTGAAACAGCACAAAAAAGACCATCATTCCCGTCGTGGTATGTTAAAAATGGTTGGTCAACGCCGTGCTTTATTAAACTATGTAAAATCTAAAGATATCGAAAGATACCGTAAAATCATCACTGTTTTAGGTATCCGTCGGTAGTCATGCAAAAGAGCAGCTTTGCTGCTCTTTTTGTTGTGTTTATCATTTTCGGCGGTGTAATTAATAAACAAAAGCCAATCAAGCTTTGGTTGTTTTTTGTTTGTTAATTGCTCCACCGAAATTTATCTATTTATTTGAAGGAGGAGCATTATGGCTAACGTTTTGAAAAAATCTTTCCAAGTAGGTGGCCGTACCATGACCTTAGA